>JBGAGR010000079.1:0-26900 GCA_044226645.1 Aggregatilineales bacterium | reverse complement strand
AAGGCGGCGGCATCTTCGGCCGGGCCAAATTCCATCAATTTGCGCAGATAGCTGAGGCGGCTTTCAAAGGCCTGGTCGCGGTTTTGCTTGTTGCCTTCCTTATAGCGCCAATGGGCGGCGATACCATATTCCGCGTCTTCATGCATCTCCCAGGTGCGGATTTGCACCTCGACAGTTTTACCATGATTATCGACTACGGCTGTGTGCAGACTGCGGTAGAAATTGTCTTTCGGGGCAGCGATATAATCGTCAAATTCCCCCGGTATGGGTCGCCATAAGTTGTGAACGATGCCCAGCACCTGATAACACTGGCTGACATTTTCGACTATGACACGGACTGCTCGTACATCGTAGACTTGTGCTAGTGGAACTTCCTTGCGATCCATCTTTTTATAGATGCTGTAGATGTGCTTGGGTCGTCCACTGATATTGACTTTGCTAATGCCGTTGTTGGCGAGTGTCTCGCGCAGGGTCTTAATCACCTGCGTCATGTAGGCTTCGCGGTCAGCTCGTCGTTCATCCAGATTCTTGGCGATGGACTTATATTTGTCCGGCTCAAGATAGCGGAAGCTCAAATCTTCCAGTTCCCACTTGATCTGCCAGATACCGAGACGATTCGCCAGCGGCGCAAAAATATCGAGGGTTTCACGGGCAACCTTCTTCTGCTTTTCCGCGCTCATGAAGCCAAGTGTACGCATGTTATGCAGACGATCAGCCAGTTTCACCAGCACTACGCGCACATCATCGCCCATTGCCAGCAGCATTTTGCGGAAGTATTCCAGTTCTTTATCGGCTGCCTTGCCCCGTTTAGAGCTGTCTACTTTCAGGGGTAAGTTTTTGAGCTTCGTCACCCCATCTACAATAGCCGCGACATTGCCGCCAAATTCGTTGCGGAGTTCTTCAACGGTGACTGAGGTATCTTCTACCAAATCATGCATCAAGGCGGCGGCAATTGCCTCAGCATCCAGCTTCATTTCCGCGAGGATGAAGGCAACGGCTACGCAATGGGTAAAATACGGCTCGCCTGATTTGCGGAATTGCCCCTCATGTGCCTTTTCTGCCTTGTGATAGGCACGTTCTATCATCAGGTGGTCACTGGGCGATAGATCACGGAGTTGATCGAAAATCGACTGAATATTCAGAGCAGACACTTGCTGCATAAGGCTCAAACCCGTTAGTTTATGATTAACGATTGTAAATGACCACAAAGAATCGATAACATTTTCCCAATTATAAGCCTTTGTATACAATTTAGCAGTACCTCGGTACCTACGGAAACCTTTGGCTTTGGTTAGGGTCTATAGTACCAGTAGGTCACTTGTCGGGGGCTAAGAATAAGCTCATAATTAAATATGAAAAACATATAGAGAAATGAGCAGGATATGGCCCGTGTGGATGGACTAATCACACAGTTGGACTTGCTCAATGAGAAGGCGAAGCGTACATCGAAGCGAAAAATCTCTGAGCAGGAATGTCGCAAAGTATACGACGGAATATGCGCGGTTTTCCCCGAGACATCCCTCGACGAGCGAGTGGACATCCACCTCGCATTTGAAGATCGACAGCCACTGATTGATGCCATGTTGGAATATATGACCCGGCTTTCACAGGAGATCATGCGCCTGAACCGCAAGGAAAAACAGAAAGATGCGCTAGTTGCTCTGCGGCAGGCGTTGATTGCAGATATGATCGTTGACGGGCGTACCAATCTGGAAGATTTACAGAAAGTACAAAATGAACTGTTGAATGCGGCCAGGGAGTTGCATTTCGATGTCGCTCCATTTCTGCAACAGTTAGAAACGCCCGCTGCGGCGTATCTTGACCGTGCCCACCACTATCATAAGCAGCGTAACCAGGCTCAGGCCATTCGTTCACTCGGACGCGCCTTGCAGGTCGATGACAAGCTGCGTGAGAATCCCAGGATTGGTGAGTTTGCAGCGGTTCTGACTGGTGAACCAGCGTATTCTGCCGTGGTACTGCTCGAAGATTCATTTTTGCGCAATAGTCTGATTCAAGACCTGGAACGCAAGCGAAAATTCCAGCAGGCAAAAACGCAGGAAGCACGGGTGGTCAAAGATGATGAATCCGATAATATCCTCACGCGGGTATTGAATGGTGTGCGTGGAGGACGACGGTCTTAGTGTTTCCTGAAAATCTATAACCCTTCGTCGCTAGAACTGTTATAATCAACCCTCGGAAAGAGCAAACCATCCGAGGGTTTTATTTTGTCAGATTTGTTGAATGTCGATGTAGCCTTGGAGCGAGTGCTGGCAAGTATCCAGATGCTCACTCCTGAAACCGTTGAACTGCCGCTTACTTTGGGGCGCGTTCTGGCGGAAGATATTGTGGCGGATGCCAACATACCGCCTTTTGCTAATTCGAGTATGGATGGATACGCGGTTCGTGCTGTCGACATCGCACAGGCTGAAAGGGAAAATCCAGCCCACCTGGCCGTTGTAATGGATATTCCCGCAGGTGCATTACCTTCGCAGGCTATTGGCGCTGGTGAAGCGGCGCGGATCATGACAGGTGCGCCGCTGCCACCCGGAGCTGATGCTGTGATCCCGGTTGAAAGTACCGATGCCCAATGGAATGCAGCAGATGGAACACCGTTGTCACCCCAGGTCAAAATATATCGCACGATCAAGAGTGGGGATTATGTCCGTCCGGTGGGCGAGGACATTCAGGCGGGGCAGGTGCTTATAAAGTCTGGTACGGTCATTCGGGCGCACGAAATCGGCGTTCTGGCCTCTATCGGGTACGCTCAGGTTTCGGTTCAGCGTCGCCCTCGAGTCGTTATCTTATCGTCCGGTGACGAACTGGTCGATATTGGCGAACCGCTTGCACCGGGTAAAATACGTGACAGCAACAGCTACACGCTGGCTGCATTAGTATCGACTTATGGTGGCATTCCCATTCGTATTCCCCCAGCACATGACACCCTTGATGATGTACGCCGCTGTTTCCGCGAAGCACTTGACCACCAGCCAGATTTGATTCTCAGTTCGGCGGGTGTTTCGGTGGGTGCGTTCGATGTTGTCCGCAGTATCATTGATGAAATGGGACAGGTTAATTTCTGGCGCATCAATTTGCGACCCGGCAAACCATTAGCATTTGGGCAGGTGGGCGGCATTCCGTTTTTCGGCCTTCCCGGAAATCCTGTCTCGGCAATGGTGACATTTGATGTTTTCGTTCGTCCCGTTTTGCTAAAACTCGGCGGATTTTCCGTCCAGACCCCCACGGTGCAGGCGGTTATTACGGAACCAATCCAGTCCGATGGTCGGCGCAGTTATCTGCGGGTGAGGCTGGAAAAGAACAATGATCGTTGGATAGCGCATCTGACCGGGACGCAAAGTTCCGGTGCGCTTACGTCGATGATTATGGCAGATGGGTTACTCATCGTGCCTGAAGATGTCGTTGATCTCCCGGCAGGTAGTTCCTTAACGGTTCGCCTCCTGCGGGATTTTTAATTTACTGAAGGGAAATTGTATGTCCACAATGGATACCGTCACATCCACGCAATCACGCGATGTGCTGCGTATACTCTCGATTATCCTAGTTGTGATAGGTTTACTCATCAGCGGTTATCTGAGCTATAGCAAGCTCACTGAAACGCCTACCATTTGTACCGAGGGTGGTGGCTTCAACTGCGAAGTTGTGCAGAGCAGTGTCTATTCCAAGTTAGCCGGGATTCCGGTTGCCTATCTAGGGCTGTTGTCGTATCTGGCATTGGGCGCACTTATTCTGCTGGAAAATCGCGTTCAGTTTTTGCAGGACTACGGAATGACCCTGGTGTTTGGGATCACGCTCTTTGCTTTCTTGTTTTCCATGTGGTTGGTTTATGTCCAAGCGGTTCGGTTAGAGGCATTTTGTGTCTGGTGCCTGGGGCACGAGGCCACCATGACCGTATTATTTATTGTATCCGGGTTGCGGCTGCGCAAAAGTATGGCAGCACAATAAATGGCAAGGGCGGGGTATAAGTCCCGCCCACATATTGCATCTATTCTGGAAAACGACAGCGGCTCAGTTCTCAGGTGTTGGCTTTCAGTCTCTTTTGATTAACTAAAAACCAATGACTAACAACTTAGAACTGTGTTAACTGGAGTGATTGCGCAGCGTGCGTTCGATGATTTCGTCGCGTTCGCGCATCAGCTTTTCACGTCGGTCACGGTCACGATTTTCACGGCGTGAGCGGGCGGCCTCTTTGCCTTCCATCGCCTGACGCAGTGCCATTTCCATCGCAGTCGGGATATTTTCATCCTCAGCTTCGACAACCTGCTCGACACGTTCTTCAGCAGATTTTAGGCTCATGTCGATCTGGCGCTTCTTGCGGTTGATCTTAATCACCCGCGCCTGTACCACATCACCAACCTTCGCAATTTCGGAAGGTGAGCCGACATAGTTATCTGACAGCTCGGATACATGGATCATGCCCGGACGTTCCGCGCCGATGTCCACGAACAGGCCGTAGCTTTCTACACGGACGACCTTGCCATTGATGATCTGGCCTTCTTGCAGGTCTTCCCAGGTGAAATCCGGCGGTTTCACGAGCGAAAGCGCCACGCGATTGGCTGTCGGGTCAACCTTCAGCACATACACGGTAACTTCATCACCCGCCTTGACCACATCTTCGACATTGCGCACATTCGGTTTGCCAAGCTGCGAGATGTGCAGCAGGGCATCCTGGCCGACACCAATATCGACAAACGCACCATACAACTCGATACGCTTGACAGTGCCTTTCAATTCCATTTTGGGCACCAGCTCACTCACCGAGGTGGGTGTGCTTGTATTTGTTTCTTCGCTCATTGAGCCTCGCTCCTCATTTTCTTTATCGAACTTCTTCAAAGTAACTGCTTGAAGCAGTCACTGTAGTTTCTTATTGACCCGGTGTTGGGGTAAGTGTTACGCTGGGTGTGATGACAAAATCAGCATCAGTTGCTTCTGGCGCATAAGCACTGAAAGACTGGTAGCCTTTCCAACCGTAGAGGCTGTTTGTCTTCAGAATTAAGTCCATCTGGTCAGGGGCAACATAATAGGCACCAATGACCTCGCTGGAAGCGCTCACCGCACCATTTTTATCCCCTGCCACAAATACCGTTACAATCAGAGAATTGTCGGGATAAAACAGATTCACGACGGCTTGCTCTTCGTCACCCGGTGCGCCTAAGACATAGGTTGGTTCACCCCGCGCCTCGATTAATTTTCCCAGTGTGACATTCGGAGCCAATCGTAACAAAATCACGCTCACCGTTTCGCCGTTAAGCGAGGCCATCTGACAGCAAGACTCGCCATCTTTTGGCTGCCACAGGGCACCGATGCCGGGGCCATTCTCTTCTTTTTGAACTTCTGGTTTATCTAAATCGGTAGAATCTTCCAAAATAGTGAGAGCATCAGCCCATTTCGTTTCACCAGGGGTAATGCCTCGCCAGCAGGGGGCATCGCAGGGCTGCTTGGTAATTAAACTATCATCATTCAAAAATTTATTATTTCGGAGGTTCAGTGGGGGCACACAGGCAGAAGCAAGCAAGAGCAGGGCGATTAAACCCGGCATCAATAGGCGAATTTTCATCATGGACGCACTTTCAATTCTACAGGCTGCAATTTCAACAACAGGGGTAAATACGAAACTTACCCCTGTATTCTACCGTTTTTGGCGGTTAATTCAAGCGTAGTGTTAAGTTATAGTCTCCGGAGGTTACGCCATATGGCCCCCCGAAGTGCGTCGCAATGATAATGTATCGTCCATCTTCTGACAAGGTGAATCCGCTTATCAGGGAGTCAGTGGTATCCGCGCCCACTGCATCATCGTTCTGTGCAATCTGTACGCCACCCGGATTCAGGAGGAAAAGTACCGTATCCAGCGTTCCATTCTGGGCATTCATGCCAATGGTAGCAACTTGCCCTGCTTTTCCATCGAATACATACACATCGAAACGGTGATCGAGTCGAATGCTACCCAACAGGCTCTGCCCCGTAGTGATAATCTGAGCGTTTTCAACTTCCGTCGCATAATTCAGCGGGGTAACATCCGGACGCTTGGTTGTGCCGAAGATGCCGCCTTCACCCCCGGTCACGTCGCCGTTCACCCCGATGGTGTAGCTGGTCACGAAACGCTCATCCTGTCGCAGTTCGCCAGTTTTCGTCGTCACAAGCTGACCGTTCGCCAGCACATACAGCGTGAAATTGACCGGACGAGTATCGTTGCAGTTATTGCGATACTGCACTTCGACTTCATAAGCGCCAGCGCTGGGCAGACGACCATCAGGCCAGTAAATGTATGAGACCGGCGTACCGTTGGAAGCGCTGCAATTGACGTTAGCATTCGCTGCCAGTGTGCCGCCGCTCGGAATCTGTGTCTTGTCATTAAAGACCGTATCGCCGCGCGGGTCACGCACCAGCAGTTCCACATCAGCCGCCGTATTCCATTGCAGGATAACTTCAATAGACCCCTTGGGCAAATTGGGCAAACTGGGAACGGATGCAGTCTGCTGCCCAATGCTCGATGCTGCAACCTGTCCGGTTAAGTTCAGGTTGAACCCACCCTGTGTCCCACCAATCGTTTGACCATAGCGTGTAGCGATGACGGTGTAGGTTCCGCCTAGAACCAGTGTTAAGTTCGCGATTTCTGAATCCGTTATACCGCTGCCTTTGTCATCATTTGTGACGACCAGTGTCCCATTCGGATCAAGCAGCAAGAGCAGTGTGTCCAGACTGCCCGAAGTAGCATTCATCTGTATCGAAGCGATCTCTCCGGCAGTTCCGGTGAACTGATACACGACAAAAGGCTGTTGACTGGTAATGACACCTGTAAAGATTGTGTTCCTGGTCAGATTGATGGGGGTACTACTGCTGATGTCCGGAATGGTCGGCGGATCTGCCCGCACGCCGCTCAAACCCGTGCTGACAGTGCCATCGGCATTAACCACGAAACTGGCAATATAAACCTGATTGGGGGCAAGTGTTCCTTCAAATGCAGGAACAGATACGCCATCCAGAGTTGCATTGATGGTAAACGTTACGGTATCGGTAGTCGGGCATGAATCCAGCGGTTGGTAGTAAACCAGCAACTCGTAACTGCCTGTGGGAATTGCACCAGCCTGCCACGAAGCTTGTTCGGTGGGTGAATTGGCCGTCACCGTAGCACAAACGCTGTTAACATTCACGCCGAATTCTCCGCCGCTCGGTACTGACGGATTGGCAAACCGCAAACTGCCGCCCACCGGGTCACGCACTTCTAAATCCATGTTCGCAGTGGAATTCCAGGTAAGTTTGACCTGAAGGCCTGTCGTCGTGGGTAATTGACCGGGTTCGGTGAAGGTTGCGTTAACAGTCCCGCTGCCTTCCAATGTTAATTGAAAGGCTGTGCTGCCGGAAGTTGAAACACCATCCGCTGATAGCACAGTTACATAATACGTACCACCAGTGGACAGTTTGACATCGGACAGCACCACGCTGGCATCTGCTTCGCTGGCAGCGGCTTGCGCCACTGGTGCGCCTGATGCATCAGTCAGGAGCGCGGCCAGTTTTGCCCCGGATGATGTCGTAAGGCTGATCGTCACTGTCTGACCGCTTGTCCCTGCAAACGCATAGACCTGCGCGACATTCTGCGCATCCAAAGTTCCACTAACGGGTGTGCCCGCGGTCAGAATTCGGCTGTCTTGTCCCAATGTCACCGACATCGACAAAGACAGTATCATTACCAAAGCCAATATACCTATCCATTTTTGTAATCGAGAGGACATTTTGTTCCGTCTCTCCTTTTGTAGTATTCTGCGAACGTGTACCACTGAGGGAACAAAATCCCTCGCCGCAGATAGTTAAAAAGCTGGTTGAGTCTAACTTATATCGTAGTGACCTGCTATGCGCTTTCTCTTCGTTTTCCCGACGTTTCCCCTGAAACTAGGGGGCACTTGTCGCTGTCGCGGGCTGATCCGGGAATAAATCTACGAAACTGGTCATACCTTCGGAAACATCCACAATTTGCGACACACGCAAGCCGTCAATATTCGTAACCACCCGGTAACGCCCAACCGGAATATCGCTCACTACGAAATTTTCTTTCCACAACGGGTCAGAATTCACATCGGAACCGTTATCCAAAAAGATGTAGGTGGTCACGGATTGAATGACTAACCCCGTCTTCCAATCCTGTATGGTCACATTCTGATCCTGAAGCAGTTGTCCGCGTGGCCCGGTCACACGTCCGGCGATAATCCCATTACCAACATATGGAACCATCCACAGCAGTGGGTTATAACTGGAACCATAACGGTTGTCGCCCATACGCACTTCAAAGTGCACATGCGGGCCGCTCACATTTCCAGTATTGCCGACCAACCCAATTGGATCACCCAGGTTAACGACTTGTCCGCTTGTGACCAGAAAAGCCGAGAGATGCGCATACAGCGTATAGACAGGCTGCCCGTTATAGCCGAAGTCGTGCTTGATTTCCACGACATTGCCGTAGCTGGCGGAATTCTCAAAACCGGAACCCGCCCAGACAACCGTTCCCGAAGCTGCGGCGCGTACCGTTTGCCCGATCGGGTTCGGCATATCGATACCATGATGCACGCGCCAGGGGGCTTCCTGCTGCGGGCCATCTGAGCCATACAGATAAGAAAACAGGGCGAAATTGGTCGCATTCGAGTCCACTGGACGCGCGAACCAATAATGATCGCGTCCCAGCGGATCACGCGAAATGGGGGGAATGAGCGGTGGTGGTCGCCACTGTGAAGGTGGGCGGGTTACAAATTGCTCCGTCACGGGCACATCTGTCGCCAAAAGCGTTGTCGTGGGTTGTGGACGGGTGGGCGTAACAAAGGCATTTAGAGTGGGCTGCAAATCGTTGGCGAGCTGTGCGGGTGCGATGGGTGTCAGATTGGTGTCACTGCTCCCCGGCAGGGTAGGCGGTGCAAATGATGCCGTCGGTAGACCAATAGTGGGCAGTGCCGTACTGTTACTGCCGAAGCCGGAACGTAAAACGACTTCCCATGCGTTCGGGTCATCAGTTGGAACGAGTTCGGTGGGGATAATCGCTTTGATTGGGTCACTTGGTCGTGCATTAAGCCAGATTATCCCGGCAAAGCCGCTGATTGCAAGGGCTACTAAAAATATTGCTGATAATCCATTACCCTGAGATCGCATGTTGCATTCCAGTAAAATTCACTACCACTACGCCTGATCTGATGCGTTTTCCCTATGCCGCTTAGGGCTGCGCGGGTGTTGCTGTCGGCGCAAAACCGCCTAACTGTGCGTCAGTATACAATTCGCGCATAGCTGAATACCAGTCCAGTCCACCGCGTTTCTCGAACAGCCAGTAGTTGATGTTGTTAACATTCGCTCGCCAATCGCTTCCGGCGGCAACCCGATCCCACCCATAATCTTCGGCTAATTGAGTGAGATCGACATAATACCCTGCTGGTACGGCGGATTTTAAACGTCCACCCTGATCATAAGCTTGCACATCACCATTGCGGCTCAACATATCCCAGGGCATACGACGCAGTGGTTCGCCCAATTCGCCATTCTGGGCTTCCTCTGCTGTACGAATATAGACATGCCAATACGTATTCACATCCAGGTCTTCGCGCACCAATTCGAGCTGTGCCGGGAAACCAGCAATCAAATTTCGGGTGATACCAAAAGCGCGCCCGGTCATATACCAGTTGCGTCGTTCTTCTCCCGCGTCGGGCAGATGATCGAGTCCCCAGAAGGCATCGTCGATTTGACCGAGAAAATCCCATCCGGCTGCATTCAGGATGCGTCGGCGCAGGGCATCATATGAATCATTTACCTTGTCACTTAAATAAGCCTGCGAACGAGCGACCTGTACATTTTCCAACGTACCTAGCCGGTACAATCCATTGCTATCAGGATTGGCAACCTGTTCGACAAAAAGCGCCTGACTGACTCCTGCCGGGAGTCCACCTGTGCTGACCAATGCTGGTGGCAGCGGAACACCCGTCCATGTCGGATCGGATGCGCGCTGTGAAGTGCCAATCGCCAGTGTTGACACCCCCGTTGTAGAGGATGGAGCAGGGCCAGCAACCAGTTGTGTACCTTCCAGCGAATCGACTGCATAAACCAGACTGCTCCCGTTGGGTGCCCACGCGGGTGCGCGTCCGCGCTCAATGACCTGTGCATCAGCCTGCGGGTTATCTGCCGATTTGACAAAAACTTTCTCGATGCCGCCATCAACCGCGCTGTAGGCAATCTCTTTCCCGTCGGGACTCCATGTGGGGTAGTCTTCCTGACGGGTCGCTGTATTGGTGAGATTAATCGAAGCCGTATCAGTAGGATTATCCAGCGAGAAAATATAAATATCCTGATTGCCATCGCGCCATGAGACAAAGGCGATGCGCCGTCCGTCTGGAGACCATGACGGTGAGAAATCGGGCGCGGCATTTTCCGTCACGCGCTGCGGCGGCTGCGACCCATCTACCGGGACGACATAAATATCGAGATTGTTATCCTGATAATTCTCGTAAACCAGCCATTGACCATCCGGACTCCATTGTGGGGCGGCATGGAAGGCCAGATTATAGGTCATGCGCGAGGTCGTGTTCGTTTGAACGTTAAGAACATAAAGCTGCCAGTTGCCGTCCTGACGTGAAGCGTAGGCTAAGCGGGTACCGTCTGGCGACCAGGCTGGGTCGCGATCATCTGCTGGACTGGCAACGATGCGGATGGGGGTGCGGGTGCCAATATTGACCGCCCAGATGTCATCCTGACCATTTTCCCGCACCACATATGCAATACTGCCCCGCGCTTCCAATACCGAAGGGAGAGTAGTAGCTGTCGGGACAAGTGTGCTCAGAATAGGTGGTGTAGTGGCTACCGGAGTAGACCCGGAAGCGAGAAACCCGATACCGCCGCTGTTGTTCCCATCAACTTCTGTTCCAGTACGGGCAGGGTTTGTCGCCCACAACACCACAGCGATGAGTACGACCAGCAGCCCGATAAAGAACAGGCTGAGTGTACGGTTTTGTATACGGAGCGGATCTTCCGCAAGCCCCACTTCCATTTCTGCACGAGCCGCTCGCCGCGCCATGATGTCAGCAGCGCTGCTTCCAGCGGAACGGACGGCTCTACTCGATGAACGCTGTGCTGCTCCCGTGAACAGCGTCAGGAATCGTCCGAAGATGGCGGCAATAAATCCGAAAATGATCAGGAATACACGGGCGATTCGCCGTAGAACAGCGAAAATCAGCCTGCCGATTCCCAGAATGAGCATAAACAATGTGCCGAAAACGCTCGATAGCCCGCCGCGTCCGGCTTTGGCGACGATACTTACCCCTGCCATTGTTGTATCAGTCAGCGCGACACCGCTTTTCAGGATGGCGACACCAACTTTATCGGTCAAACGATAGGCACGTACCAGCATTCGACTTTAAACCTGTTCCCGTATGATAAAAACCCATTCCCCTCAAATCTTCCTTCACTGTGAGGGTAGGACTAGATGCTCATTGTACTGTCAAACCCTGACTCAGGCAATTGTACTCATTCCTGGCTGGAACCTATAAGGGGTTGATTTTGTTTGAGAAATAATTCACAATTTATTCGTAAGCACCCAATGTTAGGTTTAATATGCCGTGATACGATTTATTTGTGAGATTAATTTTCGTTTTATCAGAGCTAGTTTTTTACTTAACTTTGGCATCATAGTTTTGGCATATTAGCTACCTCTAAGGAAATCATCATGTTGACTCTTCCGCAAAATCGAATACGCCCCAGTCAATTCAGCATTCACGTGACTGGATTTGTGGCTGTTCTATTATTCAGTCTGCTGTTGCTCATGACAGCTTGTGATTCCGCCGCGCCAACAGCAGCACCGACTCCGACGGAAACGCCGCAAGTCACGCTGACGATCTCTGGTTCGGGCAGCGTGTCTTCACTGCTCACAGCTGTTGAAGGGGACTTTAAGGCAGCCAATCCGGGCTATAAGTTGAATGTTTTGAGTGGCAGTGGCACGAGCGGTGGTGTGAAAGGCATCATCGACGGATCATTAACTGTCGCAGCTATGGCGCGAGCGCCAAAAGATGACGAAGCGGCACAGGGTGTGAAATATGTTGCCATCGGTGGTTCCGCCGTAGCATTCGTTGTCCATCCTGATGTCAAGGTATCGAACCTGACACAAGAACAGGCGCGTGCCATCTTTTTTGGCGAAATCACTAATTGGTCAGATGTTGGTGGTCAGGAGTTGCCGATTGCGGTCTATGCGCGTGATGAGGACGAGTCGGCAACTGGATTGCTTCGGAAGATGTTTTTCGGCGATAGCGCGTTCCCCGAAAATATAGCAGGCGTGATGACGAGCACAAGCGCATTGCTGACGGCAGTCGAAGCGACACCGGGCAGCATAGGTTATTCGTCATGGTCTGCCGTCGTCATCGCTGACAAGAATGTAAAGAACGTGATGTTGGATAGTGCTGCCCCTGATTCAGCAGATTATCCCGTGATTTTGCCACTCGGGATTGGGTATATGGAGAGTCAGGCAGCAGCAGTTCAGCCGTTGATTGACTGGCTCCTGTCAGACGCAGGCGCTGATGCACTTCGCAAATACGGCGCGATTGTAGAGCGCGTGAGCTAGAGAGTGTTCGAAAAGTAACTCTGGTGGGGTGTTCGTGCCAAACACCATTTGGGACAACACCCCTACCGGGAACTACTGCTTTTTTAGTGACTTCTTAAGGCCGGAGAGGTGTTCTTCGCGGACTCGCAGCCAATTGGTTTCAGTCACGTTCTGGCCGAAATGATCGAAAGTCGATAGGACATAAAATGCATCTACCGCAGTTTGTCAAACGTCTGTCCCTCAATATTAAATTGAATGCTTTGGTTATCGTGATCTTTGTAATTCTGGTGGTAGTGCTGGGAACCTTGACAAGCTTCAGCGTGCAGAGCTTGGTGCTCGATTATGGAGAGATTCGCCTTCGAGAAGAAGCGACTATCTTGCAGCAGCATTTTGCTGATCAGGAACGAAATGTCATCAGCGCTGGCAGATTGCTAGCCGCTTCGTCCGGCGTGGTCGCGGCTGTCGAAGCAGGAAATGCTTCTCAAACGCGCACAGCACTGCTTCTGGAGGCCGAGTCGCTGAATATTGATGCTATCTACGTTGTGAGCAGTGATGGTGCAAGACTCTTGAGCATTACACAGGTGGATATTGCGCACAATCAGGATACTGAAGATCGCCTGGTGGCATTAGGTTTAATTGGTGTAGAAGGCTCTACCTTGATCGCCGAGGAAGAGCAGAACCGAATTCTGCTGGCAGCTGTGACACCGCTGAAAAATTCGGCAGGGCGCGTTGTCGGGGCAATCCTGGTGGCACGCAGTATTAATGCCTCTTTTATGGATGAACTGAATTTTGGGCGATCAGCGACTCACACAGCATTTGTATACAATGGCAAGTTGAGTGTCGCCGATACATCGACGAAAGAAGGATTTGCAGACATCAGGGAAGATGCCGCTCTGATTGCGCAAGCCCAAAATGGTTCTGTAAGCGTCTCAACAGAGCTTACTTCCGATAAAAACAGCGTACCCGAACTTATTGCCTACCTGCCTCTGGAGGTTGGTGGAGAATATCGGGCGGTACTTGCCATCGGCAGCGAGTTTGAGCCGCTCTTCGCTTTCCAACGACAGTTAATTGGCGCAATACAGTTCGTTTCTGCGGTTGTCGTTGTCCTAACGGTTATCGTTTTGCTGCTGTTCGTGCGGGTTAGCATCATCACGCCGATTTCCAGACTTACGCGGGTTGCAGAACAAATCGCTAAAGGGGATTTGAAGCAGCGCGTACCGGGGGAAATGCAGGATGAAATCGGGAAATTGGGACAGACATTCAATGAAATGGCCGGTCAGATTGAACAGCGCATCACTGAGGCGCAGACCGCCCGTGAACAGGCAGAACGCGCTAATCATGTGAAATCGGCCTTTCTTGCCAGCATGTCACACGAACTTCGTACCCCGCTCAATTCGGTCATTAATTTCACCAAGTTTGTTATCAAAGGTGTCATGGGACCCGTCACGGAACGGCAGACTGAAAGCCTGAACAAAGTGGTGGACAGCGCTAAACACCTCCTCAGTCTGATTAATGACGTGCTGGATATGTCGAAGATTGAATCGGGGTCGCTGAACCTATTTGTCGAAGATGATATTGACGTGGTGAACATCCTGCGAACTGTTGCCTCAACAGCCGAAGGCTTGCTGGATGAGAAATCAGTCAAAGTGCAGTTGGAACTTGATGGAAACCTGCCGCCGATGCGTGGAGATAAGCAGCGGATTCGGCAGATTATGCTGAACATTGTGTCCAACGCCTGCAAATTCACTGAGGATGGTACCATCACAATCAGCGCTCAGAGTCACGCGAACGAAATCCAGATTGATGTGCGTGATACTGGGCCGGGGATCAACGCTGAAGATAGGGCTGCTGTCTTCGAGCCGTTCAAGCAGACCGATACCGGACTGCGACAGGGTGCTGGTACGGGTTTAGGAATGCCCATTTCTAAAAATCTGGCGGAAGCTCATGGCGGACGCTTGTGGTTTGACAGCACGCCCGGTCAAGGGACTGTGTTCCATGTAATGCTGCCTGTAAAATCCGAAAAATTGATGCCAATTACGGCCTGATGATGTGAGGATCATGAATAACTTCCCCGCTATTTTGTACGTTGAGGACGACCCGCCCAGCCGCGAAATCATGGAACTCTTGCTGGTTGGGCAGATGGAACTCTCCAATGTTCATATCTTTGATGACAGCAAGGATTTCATGCCTCGGCTGGAAAAACTGAACTCGAAACCAGATATGATCCTATTGGATATTCATGTCCGGCCTTATAGCGGTTTTGAAATGTTGCAAATGATACGTGCGCATGACTCATTTCGACATATTCCTGTAGTAGCCTTAACCGCTAGTGTGATGAACGAAGAAGTTCAGCAGCTTAAGGAAGCAGGATTTAGCGGGGTTATTGCGAAGCCCATTGATATGGATTCTTTCCCGGCGCTTTTGGATCGCATTCTGAATGGCGAGGCTATCTGGTCTATCGTCATTTGACATAGAGGACACACTAACATGAGTTTGCTAAAAGGAAAACGTATCTTTATCGTTGAAGACAACTACGATAACCGGAAACTGATGCAGCTGGCGCTGGCACCCACTGGTGCCACATTGGCTTTTGATGTGTGGGGGGCACAAACCGTCATCCATCTGCTTGCTCATTGGCCTATTGATGTGGTGCTGCTGGATTTGATGTTCCCACGTAACATCAATGGTTATGATATTTATGACAAGATTCGTGCGGAACCGCGTTTTGGTCGTGTGCCGGTTGTGGCTGTATCCGCCTCGGATATTTCATCAGCTTTACCCAAATGCCGCAGTAAAGGGTTTGCTGGTTTTATCCCCAAACCCATTGATATTGATCTGTTTCCTGAACAGATCAGCCGTATTATTCAAGGCGAAGAAGTCTGGTACATCGAAGATTAAGTATAAAGAGATTGGGATGAAGTAACGATGAATGCTCTGCACGCGCTCGTAATTGACGACAACACCAACAACCGGGGTATTTTGGCAGAATTGTTAGAAATGGAAGGGGTGCACTGCACACAAGTCCGCGATCCTGCGCTTTTGGATAGTGTGCTGGCTCAGGCCAATCCCGTGAATCTGGTATTTCTCGATTTGGAAATGCCTTCTAGCAACGGTTATGAAGTCCTGGACAAACTCAAGGCCACCGCTGGATTTGAAAACGTGCCAGTTGTCGCCTATACCGTCCATGTGAGCGAAATTAATGCTGCGCGTCAGCGTGGCTTCCATAGCTTTCTGGGCAAGCCGCTGGATGCGGATAATTTCCCTGCCCAACTTGCCAGCATTTTAAATGGTGAACGTGTCTGGTCAGTTGGCTGAAGCGTCATTTCGTCCGCTGTTTTTTCGCGATGGGATGGAATAACCGCCCATAGGGCGCGCGGAGGAACAACGCCAGTTTGCCCCAATCCAGTGAGTCGTCGGCAATTTCCCGGCGTACTACATTCACAGCCGCCTCGATAGAATGCCCCTCGCATAAGGGTTGGTATAAACCACTCCTCATAATCGCCGCTGCACGCTCGTTTAGTGGATATTGAACAGCCAATACTCCGGCTAACCCGGCTTGTAAAAGCTGCTTGCCTATTGTTAAAGCAGCTTTATTATCTCCTCCGACAGACTGAAGCTGCGAATCGAGAATCACTAATCGAATCGTGCTGTATGGCCCAATTTCGTTGCCAAGCTCCGCCGCACTAATTGGACGTGACCCCGATGCGAATCCCTCATCTTCCAGCGCAAGAAAACCTTGTGCTGTCGGTTCGTCAAAGTAAGTATGACCGATGTAATGGATGATCTGGTAATCGGCTGCTCTCAGCCTGCGCCGCACAGCGGGCCATGTCGCGTGTTCCAGATGCTCCAGTTGAAGATAACCACTGGCTTGCAAATCAGCCGTTGCCCGGCTCATCTGCGCCCATTCTGTCTCGATGTTTATAGGGGGATAATTGGGCGGTGAAGCTGTCACAATCAGCGCCTTGAGCGGAGGCATAAAAGGGGCAGGTGGGCGTGGTGGAAGTTCCGGCTTCCAACGAATCAGAGGTGTCTGCCGGGATAGCCCCAGAAAACCACTATCCGGATCATACAGATATTCCCAGGGGATTGCCGCGAAGCGTCCAGCATTTTCGGTGCATAGGCGGATGAATAGCCGCTGATTGTCAACTGTTTCCAGTGCAGCCCAGTAGGCCGCCAGAATCTCCCCATGACTGCCGATCAGGAAGTTGAACAACTTTTCGCCGAACAGCCTGATTTTTTCCTGCTCATCATTGGTTAGAGCGGGACTGCCCCGGCTCAATAGCGCGAGACAATCCCGAATTTCTGTTTTTTCAATCAGAGGGACGACCTCTGTTGTCCATTCGCCATCACCTGTTTCAATATGGATGCGATACAAATCATCCTGCAATGCAGTGATGTCGATGGCGAAGCTTTGGTCAGTCATGTGTCAGCTGGGGAGTTGGAGTTTTTCGACTTTCGCGCGGAGATAAGCGTCCATGAATTCATTCAGTCGCCCATCGAGCACAGCCCCGGTGTTTCCGGTTTCGTGGTCGGTGCGGTGATCTTTCACCAGTTGGTAGGGATGCAGCACATAGGAGCGAATCTGGTTGCCCCATCCTGCATCGACATTTTCGCCCTTGAGAGCGGCCAATTGAGCATCCTGTTTTTTACGCTCAATCTCGAATAAGCGCGCTTTCAAAATCTGAAGGGCACGTTCGCGGTTTTGCTTCTGGCTGCGTTCATTCTGACATTGGACGACGATGCCTGTCGGAAGATGGGTGAGTCGCACAGCAGTATCGTTCTTCTGCACATTTTGTCCGCCAGCGCCACCCGCCCGGTAAGTATCGACCTTGATGTCCTTTTCGCTCACTTCGATGTCGATCTGACCTTGAATGTCAGGCCACAGTTCGACCTTCGCAAAGGATGTGTGACGGCGATGCGCGGCATCAAATGGACTCAGGCGCACCAGACGATGAACGCCTTGTTCACTCTGGAGATAGCCGTAAGCATATTCGCCGCCCACGCTCATCATCATGCTCTTGATACCCGCTTCTTCGCCTTCACTGCGTTCGATGATCTCAATCTTATAACCGTTTTCTTCTGCCCATCGCATATACATACGCTCTAACATCAGTGCCCAGTCCTGTGACTCGGTGCCGCCAGCGCCCGCGTGAATGCTAAAGATGGCATTTTCCTGGTCATAAGGGCCGGAAAGCAGTGCCTGCAATTCCATATGCTCTACAGTTTTGGATAATTGCTCTACCTCTTTTGTGAGTTCGTCAAGCAGATTGTCATCATCCATTTGAGCCAGCTCAAGCGTATCATTGACCTGATTGGCGATATTCTGCCAACGATCAATCTCCGCTTTGAGGCGAGAAAGTTCCTGCATGATCTTTTGTGCTTTATCGGGGTCATCCCAGAATTTGGAAGCGCCTGCTTCAGCTTCGAGTTGTTCTATTCGCTGCTGTTTATTGGGTATATTGAGGCGTTCCATCAGCCCATCAATCCGTGATTTCATGCTCTTCAACAGGCTGACTAAATGTTCCATCTGTTTTTTACCGGATCCTCCTTAAGAGAACGAAGACTAACTTCGCGCTCCCTAATTTTCATCGAATAGACTGTTGACGAAGTTTTCCGGGCTGAAATGCACCAGATTGGTAATGCCTTCGCCCAGACCAATATACTGTACAGGCAGTTTCAGATCGTTAAAGATCGAGAAAATCATGCCACCTTTAGCCGTTCCATCCAGCTTGGTGACAATAATCCCGGTGACATCCGCCATCTCACGAAATTTTTGCGCCTGTTGAATGGCATTCTGTCCGGTGGTTCCGTCCAGCACCAGCCAGACTTCATGCGGTGCATCGGGCACAACCTTACTGGAAATCGCCTTGATCTTGGCGAGTTCTTCCATCAGGTTAAAATTCGTGTGCAGACGACCCGCTGTATCGACAATCAGGACATCAAACCCGCGTGATTTGGCCGCGCTGGCAGCATCAAAAACAACGGCTGCCGGGTCGGAACCGGGCTTATTCGCGATAACCGGAACACCCACCCGTTCGCCCCATGTTTGCAGTTGTTCTATGGCTGCCGCCCGGAAAGTGTCGGCTGCTGCTAACATCACTTTACGTCCGTTATTGTTCAAACGGTTCGCCAACTTAGCGATAGAAGTGGTTTTTCCGGAACCATTGACACCTACAACGAGGATAATGGATAATGGTCGTCCGCTGATGTTCGGGACAGGTGGTTCTTCCAACAGTGATTGTAACGTTTCCCGCAGAGCCTTATTCAATTGATCTGTATTCGTGATGCCTTCGCGTTTCACTCGTACTTTGAGGTCGTCGAGGATTCGACGTGTTGTGGGCACACCGACATCGGCCTGGATCAGTAGTGCTTCCAGATCATCCCAGGTATCATCATCAATATCGGTATTGCCCAGCATTTGTGCCAGGCGACCAAAAAAAGACTGGCGAGTCTTCGATAAACCGCTGCGAAAAAGGCTCAAGAATGTCTCCTGTGAGTATCATCTGTCGGCATTCAGCCAAAACTACAGTATACATGACGGCGCGCTATAATTGAAGTGAGAGGTGGTTGTATTGTGGATGACCATTTAACGCATTTGGATGAACAGGGCACAGCCCGTATGGTCGATGTTGGCGCGAAGCCGGAGACAGAACGGGTGGCTGTAGCCGGGGGTTCTGTCATCATGAAACCCGAAACGCTGCACCTGATTCGCGAGGGAGCGCTCAAGAAGGGCGATGTCCTAATGGTCGCCCGTCTGGCGGGGATTATGGCGGCGAAAAAAACCGCCGAACTGATCCCGCTCTGCCATCCTTTGGCGCTGACGCACCTGGATGTCGAATTAACGTTAGACGAGCTGAACAACGCTGTGCATATTACGGCAACTGCTCGCACGACGGGCAAAACGGGTGTCGAAATGGAAGCGCTGACCGCTGTCAGTGTCGCGGCGCTGACCGTTTATGATATGGCGAAAGCTGTAGACCGTGAAATGCGTCTAAGTGACATTCGTCTGCTGGAAAAGCATGGCGGACAGCATGGAGATTATGTGGCGGGGAAAATATAATGCAGGTTCGTATCCTTCTGTTTGCGACACTTAAGGACATTGCAGGTAAAAATCGGCTTACGATTACCTTGCCGGATAGAGTGGCTACCGTCACCGATGTGCGCCAGGCACTCATCACAGCCTATCCACCAATGGAGGCTAACGTTAAGGCAGCGATTGCAGCAGTAAATGAGGAATATGCCTTTCCGGGAGACACCGTTAAGGACAATGATGAAGTGGCTTTCTTCCCGCCCGTCAGTGGTGGTGATGGTTTCCCGGAGATATTTCGCCTCGCTGCTGAACCAGTGAATGTCGATGAACTCACGCGCTTAATTACCATCCCGGCAACAGGTGCGGTCTGTGTATTCAGCGGTATGGTACGTGGTGAAACGGATAAGGACGGGAATGTTATTCAAACACAACGGCTGGAATATGAGGCCTATGAGCCAATGGCTTTAGCGAAGATGCAGCAGGTAGCGGATGAGATTCGCCAGCAGTGGCCTCTCGTTCAGGGCATTGCGATTGTGCAGCGCGTTGGTACACTGGAAGTTGGGCAGAATACCATTCTGATTGCTTGCTCGTCCGGTCATCGTGACCAGGGGTGTTTTGAGGCCGCCCGTTATGGGATTGATCGCCTCAAGGAAATCGTGCCGGTCTGGAAAAAAGAAGTTCGTGCGGACGGCGTGGCCTGGGTTGAGGGACATTATATGCCCACACCCGATGATCGACAGGGCAGTGGGGGTGCATAGTTGGATCGAACAATAGAACATTATTTACTTCAAGAATCGAACTTCGATAGGAGCATTCCATGAAGCGACGTGTAGTGGTAACCGGATTGGGGGCGGTCACGCCGCTGGGCCACAACGTAGAGGATACTTGGGAAAACATCAAAGCGGGGAAGAGTGGCGTTGCTGCCATCACCCATTTTGATACGTCTGATTTTCTGGTCAAAATTGCGGCGGAGGTCAAAGACTGGAATCCGGCAGATTTTATGCCTGCCAAAGAAGTGCGCCGCCGGGATCGTTATCAGCATTTCGTCGTTGCCGCCGCGCAGGAAGCCATTCGTCATTCAGGTCTGAATCTCGAATCCGAAAATGCGTGGCGTGTCGGGACGATTATCGGCTCATCAGTTGGTGGCATCGGCAGCTATTTCGATCAGTCCGCTACGTTGATTGAAACCAAAGACCCGCGCCGCATCAGCCCATTTGGTATTCCCATGCTTCTGGTAGAAGGCGGCAACGATCTGGTCAGCATCGAACATCATATACATGGCGCGTCATATACGCCTATATCGGCCTGTGCGACTGGCGCGGATTGTATCGGACACGCCTTCGATCTGATTCGCTGGGGCAAGTTGGACGCGGTCTTGGCAGGCTGTGGCGATGCGCCCATTATCCCGATTGGCCTTGCAGCTTTTGATCGTGTTGGAGCCGTATCCCGCGACAATGAGTTGATGGGCGCTGCCATACGCCCCTTCGACAAGACCCGCAGCGGATTGATTTTCGGCGAAGGGGCTGGTGTGGTCGTTTTGGAAGAATTGGAACATGCCAAAGCGCGGGGAGCCACCATTTATGCCGAGGTTGTGGGCTATGGTTCCAGCTCGGATGCATTTCACATCACCGCGCCGGAACCACAGGGCATTGGCGCGAGTCACGCCCTAGAACTGGCGCTGGAAGATGCTGGCATGAATGTCACCGACATCCACTACATCAACGCACATGGAACTGGCACCACCTTGAACGATCTGATGGAAACCATCGCCGTAAAACGGGTTTTTGGCGAACATGCCTACAATATCCCCATGAGTTCGACCAAAAGCATGACCGGGCACAGCATGGGCGCAACGGCGGCTATCGAGGCGGTGTTCTCGATTTTAGCCATCCGTGACCAGATTGCGCCGCCCACCATTAATTTGAATACGCCTGACCCGGATTGTGATCTGGACTATGTGCCGAATGAAGCTCGTCGGATGGAAATTAAGTCTGTTATGAGTAATTCATTCGGTTTTGGGGGGCACAATGCGTCTTTGATCTTCAAGGCGTACAATTGAGTGTTAATAAAGGTGGAGTCTGAAAACTCCACCCCTCTCGTAGATAAACAGTTAGAAATCGAGCAATGGAAATACAACCAATTCAGGAGCAGATAGGACTTCACTTTGGCAGCGATAGCCTGCTGAAACAAGCACTTACACACCGTTCCTACATCAACGAACATGGCGAAACGGATACTGGCGACAATGAACGCCTCGAATTTCTGGGCGACGCGGTATTGGATTTTATGGTCGGCGATATGCTTTTTCGACGCTATCCCGAAATGCCGGAAGGGCAGTTGACCCGTCTGCGTGCGGCACTGGTACGTACCGAGTCATTGGCGGGGTTAGCCCGTCATATTGGTCTGGGCGCGTTTATGTGGATGGGCAAAGGTGAGGAAGCCAGCGGCGGACGTGAACGCCTGACCAACTTATGCGCTGTTTTCGAGGCATTGGTCGGCGCGCTCTATCTCGATCAGGGGCTTGAGGCTGTGCGGGTTTTTGTTACCCCGCGCCTCGATTCGATGCTGGAGCAAATTCTAGCCGAATCGCTCGATAAGGATGCGCGCAGTTTGCTTCAGGAATGGAGTCAGGCCGAGCGTAACCTGACACCTTCTTACCGTACCGTTTCCGCTACCGGGCCGGATCATCAAAAGGAATTCATCGTTGAAGTGTTGATTGGTGAGCAAATTGCGGGGAGCGGCGTGGGACGCAGCAAACAGGCTGCGGCCCAGGCGGCTGCGCGCGATGCCTTGAAGCGGGTCGAAAGTGGCGAACTGCCTGATCCTGCCCAATAGATTTGTAGGGGCACAGCACCGCTGTGCCCTCAAATTTTCTATACCTAGACCGGGATTCTGCCCTTCAAGTTACCAGCATGGAACGGGCCGTCTTCCGCGATGAGTTCCCGCGCCGCATCGATCTGTCCCCACACATCCCACAGCAGCACACCAACTACACGTTTGTCGCGCAAATAGTAGACAATCCCTTTGCGGAATGGTTCTTTCCAATCAGCGACGGTTTCCAGCCGTGAATCGAGTTCGCCCACAGCCTCATAGCCTAGATCGAATAAATCCGAATAAAAGTATGGCAGATGATGATACGGCACAGGTTGTCCCGCCATCGATTGACCTGCCATCTTGCCCATCGTATTGGCATTGTCCTCGTGTTCTACCCGGATTCGCTTGCCCAGATGCGGACTGAAGAACGCCGCCACATCACCCGCCGCATATATATTGGGGTGGCTTGTACGCAAAAATTCATCGACGACGATGCCGTTATCCACTTTGAGTTGGGCGGCTTCCGCCAGCGCCACATTGGGACGAATGCCGATTCCGGCAACTACGCCGTCTACGGTGATTTCCCTTTGGCTGCGTGTTTTAACCGTAAATTGGTTTCCGCTGGTTTCAACACCGTTGACCAATTCCTCCGCCAGCACCTCAACCCCTTTTTCTCGATAATAATCGTTCAGGAAATTCGAAAGGTCTTGCGGATACGGACGCTCACCGACGCTTTTTTCCGGGAACAGCATAACGACCTGCTTCCCGACCGTTGTCAGTGCTGCCGCGATCTCCGAGCCGATGAAACCGCCACCTATGACCGCGAATTTTTCACCTTTTTCGCTCAGCTCCTTCAGTCGTGTGTAATCATCCAGTGTTCGGAAATAAATAATGTCATTGCCGCTGAAGGGCAGTCGTATCGGACTCCCACCCGTTGCCAGCAGCAGTTTCCCGTAAGTATAGACTTCACCTTTGTCATCGGTGACTTGGTTGTTATGCGTGTTGAGTGATTGGGCTGTCCGCCCTAAATGCAGCTTTGCATTGAGTGTTTCAATCCCGCGCCAGATTTTTTCCAATGGTTTGCCTTTCCACAGCCCTTTGGAAAGCGGCGGACGGTTATACGGGGGATGAGCTTCACTGCTGATAAGGCCAATCGAACCGCTCGAATCAACCTCGCGGATACCTCTGACAGCCGCCTCAGCGGTCATGCCGCCGCCGATGATCAGATATTGGTAGTTAGGCATGTGACCTCCTCTGGGAAATGTGGATTGATGTCACTATGGCATAAATGATTAGCCTCTGCTATGAACAGAAGAACAATAGACACCTGTGCAAAAGTACAGAGTGCGGTGTTCTGTTTTTATTGGTTGTTGATAACCGCCTCGATTACAGCCAGCCGATGGTCAGATGCGCTGCTGTCAATCGTCAGTGCGCCAATTGGAACGAGTGTATTCCGCCATACCCACAGATAATCCAGTCGCACACGCGGATAACCCGTGCGCCACAGCGTTGCCGAGAGGTCATTGGCCTGCCCGGCAAAGGGATCACGGAATCCAGCGGCGCGCATCTGGTCGCCAAGTGCTGAATTGGGGATGTTGTTGAATGTACCCCCCATCAGCATTCGCCCCGGATTGCCATCGGGATAATGCCGGGCGAGAATAGTGAATATTTCGTTCAGTTGACGCTGCTGTTCCTGTTCTTGTTGGTCTATCGAACGTCCATCACCTGTTTCCAGCAGGAATTCCAGCCGTGTGTTATAAAGCGTAATCACACCTGCATCGGGTCGAATCTGCACCCGTTGTAGACCTGTTTGGTTGCCTGCGCTGTCAAGCAGCACACCATCGTCATATACGATTTCAACATTAGAAAGTACCGCCAGTCCCTGTAAACCCTCGTTTGTTGGGAAAAAGCGCCTGTCCATACCCAGCCGCCGCGCCAGCCACAGCGTTTCATCCACGCCAAAGCTGGTCATGCGTCCGCTTTCGACCTGTTGCAGCAGCACCACATTCGCGCCGCTTTGTTGAATCGTCCGGGCTATCGCTTCTAGATCGAAATTGTAAAACTCGTCAAAACCGCCATGCAGGTTATACGTGCCGATGCGCAGATTTTCGACATTCCGCACACCTGCGATCAACGGCGGACGAACCGCCACCGCCACACCGATGCTGCATCCCACTGCGACGATCACGCCGATCAGCGATTGTGTACCTGTGCCACCCGTCCATGCAATGCGCCGTTTGGTCTGGATCATCGGCAGCGAAGCCAGAAATACGCCCAGCAGCAGCACCCCTAGACCCATCCCCCGGAATCCGCGCAGGAAGGGGGGAATAATCTTGTCGAGGAAAGCCAGATCAGGTGGCATGTTCTGCACGTAAGCATATTCATAAGTGAAATTATCCGCCGCCGCCAGCAGCAGAAATATCAGTACGGCGACAATAATCCATAGCCCCGTGAACTGCCGTTCTTTTTCGGCACGTGGACGTACTAGCCACCACCAGATCATGCTGGCCAGAAATTGCACAATCACCAGTGCTGCCCCGGCGGCAATGCCCTGAAAACGAGTGCCGAATACCATCAGCAAACCCATGAACAGCATCCACGCCCACCCACGCACATTGCGATCAAATAGGCCGATGAAACTTGCCGCCTGTGACCGGACTGCTGGAATGAGTGGTAGAAAGGTTGCCAGCATGACCAGCGGAGCAAAATTCGTATAGTCAGCACCACTACGCCCCGCAATCGCATTCGGCAGCGCCAGCAGCACGATTTCCAGAAATAGCAGCGCACCCATCCCTACGCCGCCCCAGAAGGGCATCAATCCATAATCGAGTGTGACTCCCGCTTCCTCTGTGACGCGTTTTCGCCGCTGCCCAAATGTTGTTGCGATGCTGATAACCACCACGATTATTGACAGCACCATCTGGATATTGATATAAGCAGGCGACCACGATGGGTCAAGTGTGTTGCCCACCGCGCGGAAAATCTGGTCCATACCGATACCGAGAATGAACAGATAGGGTAGCACTTGCGCCCGGTAGCGCACCAGCATCACGATGTAAATCAATCCACCACCAAATACCATCGCAGCCGCCGTCATGGCTGTGACGCTGCTGTTGGCAATCATCAACACCCGACCCGCTGCCACCAGTATCACCGCGATGACGGATACCCAGCGAAAACGCCCCACAATAAGCGTGAGCAGGGGTAGGGCGAGCATATATGCCAGAAAGCTCACCTCGTTGGTCAGTGTTCCGGGGTCAACTGCTCCAGCCGGAACAGTGCCGGGGTCAAGACTGAGGACAATCGACGCGCCGCCAAAACGGCTGTAAATAATGCCGATCAAAAAGCGTGTCGCGCTGATGAAGAACAACCCCACCAGTGCGGCTTCCACAATTTGCAAATGATCAAGGCGTAAACGCAGGCGGTTACGCATGAAATTCTCCTAATCGTTCCCGCTAAAACAAAAGCTCTGCCATCCCGGCAATATCGGCTTTCGTAAAGGCTTGCTGCGTGCCGTGCTCTCAAAAAATTCTGCGACCCTGCACGAATAAACAAGCTCACCAAAATAAGCCGCATTTTGTAGGGACACGATATATCGTGTCCGTCTTGGTTCACGTCAATTCTTTTCAGTTTACCCATAAAGTGCGAGACGGCATAAACCTAGAGCAAGTGTACGTGAGGATAGGTGAACGCGCAACGGTTACGCCCTCTCCCGTCAACTTTTCGGTTTGAATACTCGAACTTTCTTGTAGAAAATATGTGCTATAATGAACTTGGTAGCATTATACCGCATCGCAGCAAGTGGCGGGGAATCGCAGGAAATGGCAGCGTTTGGCGGAACATAGCAAGAGAGAACCGATCCGCCATCGCAGCAGCAGCAAACATTTTGAGTCGGATTTCCCCTGGCGGGAACGCGGCAACTATGGCAGAAATGGCGAGGATTGAACTCGGAACTAAAAACTTGGAACTGCATTCCGCCTTCGCCGCCACCGCCATCATTTCCCCTCAAACTCCGCCTTCCCTGCCTTATGCAGGGCGGAATCGAAGACTGCAAATAATTCGTAACCGAAATTGAGTTATGTTCTTCACGATTTTTCACGATAATTCTTTCTGCTGGAATTGGCTGTATGCCGAGAATATGAAGGTTGATTCATAGGCATCTGGCGCACGCTGGTTCTGGACAAACCCCATATCAACGCTATAATCCCGCAAATTTTTTGGGAGGAGGCTTGTTATGGAACGGGTCGATACACTGCTCACAGGTGGCATTGTAGTCACGATGAACGAGCAGTTTGAAATCATTCATGATGGAGCGGTAGCAGTCCAGGGTGCAAAAATCGTTGCGGTAGGCAAAAGTGCTGATCTCGCCGCTCAGTATGAAGCGGATAAAGTAGTCTCGTGCAAAGGTCAATATATCATGCCGGGGCTGGTCAACGCCCATACCCATGTGCCCATGACGCTCCTGCGTGGTTTGGCGGATGATCTCCG
>JBGAGR010000078.1:0-26798 GCA_044226645.1 Aggregatilineales bacterium | reverse complement strand
CTCACCCGTTTCAGGGTCGAGCAGGTGAATGCCTGCCAAATGCGCCTCCCCTCGGCGCAGTGCAACCAGTCCACCCATAGAACCAACATGATTAGACGATAGACGATAGCCCGGATGATTCACAGCTAAAAACTGTCCAAGCAGATCAATCATCGGGTCATGACTGCCCATCATCAGGACAGTTTGGCGGATCAATTCCATCGGGCTGTAGAGTAGAACCTCAACGCTTCCACCAACATCTACGCCTTCATTAAAACGTGGAATATGAGCCAGTCCATCAGCCCGTACCAGTGAACTGATGACACCTGCCCCCCGGCTCAGGGGAGTTGCCAACAGACGCTCACCAATCTGCGCCACCGTCACCCGGACAAAATCATCGTCCCCCATCGGAGACAATAATTTGCGAGTCGTCACAGCCTGAACACGCGGAAGCGTATCATGTATAGGCTGAATACCAAGCCAGTGAAACAGAAGGGGTTGAATAAAAAGTTCGCCCGTTAAGGCTGCGCTTACCGGATAGCCGGGAACACCCATCACAGGGATATTTTCAACGACACCGATGATGACCGGATGACCGGGACGTACCGCCACGCCATGAACCAATAATTCGCCCATTTCACGGATGATTGAAGCCGTGTAATCCTGACGACCTGCCGATGAACCGGACAGTACCAGAATAAGATCAGGTTGCTGCTGTACAACCTCGTCCAGAGCCGCACGAAGTTTGTCCCGATTATCCGGGACGATAGGAGTTGTACTGGGTTTACCGCCTACCTCTGTAATTTGTGCGGAGAGCACCAAGCTGTTGTACTCGATAATTTGTCCCTGTTGAGGTGTCTCAGTGTGAGCAACTAATTCATCGCCAGTCGGGATAAGTGTCACAACGGGCCGACGACGAACCTCGACGCTGTGATGACCACTGCCTGCCAGTGCGCCCAGATCAACTGGACGAATGCAGTGATTGACGGGCAGTACCAATTCTGTCGCCACCATATCCTCGCCCATCAAGCGAACATGCTGCCGGGGAGCGACAGAGGCACGAATTTCAATAAAACCCGTTTCGATCTGCTGAACATCCTCAATCATGATGACAGCATTTGTACTGGGGGGCAATAAATCTCCCGTATCCACCGGGAAAGCTTCTTCATCCAATCGAAGGCGAAGGGGTCGCGTCTCGGTGGCATTCAGGGTATTTACCGCCTGCACAGCATAACCATCCATACCAGCAGCGTGGTAATGCGGTGACGAAAGCTTTGCCCAGATGGGTTCAGCAGTGATACGCCCCAATACTTCCGCCAAGCTAACAGTTTCACCGGGAAATGCATCCCACTTTCCCGCTTTCCGCAGCGCCATTTCCAGCCGTTTTCGAGCTTCATCCAGCGGCAAGTCTTCCAGATAGAAGTTTCGTTCCTGTTCGGTCATGATGATTAAAACAAAGTCACTTCTACTACCGTTCCGGCCTTGAGTCCGGTTTGGTTCAGGGGTATATGGACCAGTCCATCCGCTTTGACCAGTGTATAAATCAGATTCGACTTTCCAAAAACAGGCTCTGCGATGAAACTGCCATTTCGCTCAGTGATGCGAACGGGAATCATATCCTCGCGTCCCGCAATAGATGGGATATTACTCACCAGAGCAGCGCTCAAGCTGGCTGGAGGACGCGATGTTTCATTTAGAAGGCGTTTGATAAGCGGCAAAACGATTTGCCGCGCGACCAGAAAGGCAGACACCGGATTTCCCGGCAGACCGATGACAGGCTTGTTATCGCAGACAGCAATGATAGTGGGTTTGCCCGGTTTTACAGCTAACCCATGTTGCAAAATCCCCGGTTTCCCCAGACCGGTAATGACTTCACAGGTTAAATCACGGGTACTGACTGAACTCCCCGCAGTAATCACCAGCAAATCGCACTTCTGAAAGCCATTCTGAGCAAGTGTCTGAAAATGTTCGATTTCATCACGGGCGATACCCAGTAAAAGGACTTCGCCGCCAGCTTCCTGCACCAACCCGGCGAGCGTATATGCATTGATGTCACGTATTTGACCAGGAGCCGGTTGTTCATCCGGTGCGATCAATTCATCGCCACTGCTGAGGATACCCACACGCGGCGGCTTAACGACCTCTACCGACAAGATGCCAACAGCCAGCAAACCACCGATATCCTGTGGACGCAGGCGATGTCCGGCAGGCAAAATCACTTCACCGCGGGTCACATCCTCGCCAATCTGAACAACATTTTCTCCCGGCGCTACCGGAGATAAGACTTCAATCTCGTTCTCAGCGAATGCTTGTGTACGCTCGATTATTACTACGGCATCGGCACTGGTCGGTAGCATCCCGCCTGTATGGATGAGAACGGCCTGACCCGGTTGAATGTCATCCGTAGCCTCCGCACCCATTGCTACTGTACCAACACAGGTCAGATAAGCCGGGAGCGATTGGGATGCGCCATAGGTATCTGCGGCACGAACAGCATATCCATCCATCGTACTGCGGCGAAAAGTAGGTAAGTCAATGGGTGAAAGCGGCGCGGCAGCTAACACCCGCCCCACCGCCTGTCGGGTATCCAGTTTTTCGGTTTTCGGTTGAGGTGCCCAGTATTGGAAAAGATTGTCCAGAGCGCTAGTAACGGGCTGGACATTGAAGAATTCCGCTTTTGTGCCCATCACGAAGAAATCGCTTCAACTGTCTCTGGCAAACCAAGACGCTGTGGATGGGTGTAAACGCGCATACCGCCCTGCCGGACGTAGCCTACGACGCAGATATTCCATGCTTGCGCCAATCGCAGCGTAATGCTGGTCGGTGAAGTGCGGCTGGCGACAATCGGAATGCCCAGACGACGCGCCTTGCCAAGCATTTCCGAGCTGATACGCCCGCTGGTGAGCAGCAGACAATCACGTGTGTTCACCTGATACATGAGGGCTTTGCCAGCCACTTTATCGACAGCATTATGCCGCCCTACATCTTCTGCGCTGACCAACAGTTTCTCGCTGTCTCCAAGGATGGCTGTATGTACACCGCGCACCTGCTTATACAGTTTCGCTGCGCCGTGTAAATCCCGCATCCGCTGAAGAATGATCTCCGGTGTAGCTGCAAAATTACTCTCAAGGGCAGGATAAGATTCGGTCAGATGTTGTAAAGTCACGCCACCACCGCAACCCGATGTCAAAATCATCCGTCGAGGCGGATCAAATTCACTGCGTTTTAGAAAAACATCGACCACTGTCCGGGCGACATTGGCCTTGATGAGGCCGACTTCATCCAGAGATTGAATAACACCTTCGTTATAGAGAAATCCGAGTGCGAGTTCCTCCTGTTCAATTGGACTGCACATAATAGTCGCCAATTCCTGCCCATTGACGTAAATGCTGACCAGAGCTTCTTCTATCACACCCATTTCCATCTGTTCAATCTGGTCATCATGCACTGTCCAGCAGGTATAAGGCTGTGCGCCCGGTTCGTAGGTCGGCATCATTCACCCTCCTCAGTTTCGGATTTGCGGCGGCGAGGTCGGCGTGTCATCTGGCGGATTTCATCCAGACTGCGCCCCTGCTCCAACCCAAATTCAATTTTGGGCTTCAATGCCCCCGTCGGACATACACCTACGCACTGACCACAGAAAACACAGGGTGATTCGGTCATAGGGATGTCAAATAGAGTGGTGACATGGGTACTAAAGCCGCGTTCACCCAGTGTGAGTGCAAATGTGTATTGGGCATCCTCGGCACAAACCTGCACACAGCGCCAGCATAAGACACACTGGTTATAATCACGGATGAAGAAGGGATTATCATCATGCAGCGGATGCTCACGGCGCTCGGCTTCCGGGAAACGCGCTTCATCAGCCTGATAATCGCTCATCATGGTCTGAATCGCTGGTGCTTGATGCAGATCAACCGCCGAATTGAGCATTTCGAGGATGGTTCGGCGGCTGCGTTCGACCCGCGCGCTGCGCGTTTCGATAGTCGAGCCGTTCTGACAGGCAGCGATGCAGGCAGGTTGCAGCAAACGACCTTTATTCACATCCACGACACACATCCGGCACAGGCCATTGGCTGTAGTGGCATCGTGATAGCAGATGACCGGAATTTCAACGCCAACCTGCTGGGCTGCATCAAGTATTGTCGTGCCTTCAGGTACACTGACCTCCTGACCATCAATGGTCAAGACAATTTCTGGCATAATCCATCCCTTTCCTGTGCTGCATCACCATTTTTCGTAACGTACCTGTTCCGTCAACGGTTTGCGTCCCCGCTTCAACGAAGGTGATTTCTTGTCGGGTGCTGGATGTCCGATAGGAATCACGCCAACCGGAGTCGCTTCTTGTGGGATGCCGAGCAGTTCGCGCGCCCCTTGCAGATCAGCAAAACCAGCGAAACCCGCCGCAAGTCCTTCATTGACAACCGCCAGCAATATCAGCATAACAGCGCAGCCTGCATCCATAAACCAATACGGTACAGGCCAGACAATTTCCGAGCCATCATCCTGCACTTTATCCGCTTCCTGATAGCGGCGATGATACGAGCCTTCGTTGGCACACGGCACAAGCAACAGCGGCGCTTTCGAAATGAACGGATCAAATCCGCCCTCGGTATATTCTTCCTCACCACACAACCCGGCAATTTTTCGCCTGGTCTCAGGTTTGGTCACCACAATGACATACTGCCCTTGAGTAAACCCCGCGCTCGGCCCCCGCTGTGCCGCTTCCAATATCCGTTGAAGCGCTTCTTCAGAAACCGGCTCATCGGTGAAATTGCGAACCATCCGCCGCTTTTGAATGAGTGCTGCAAAGTCCATGCAGTGTTCCTCTATTTTTCTGATTTTTGTCGGTCAAAACAGCTCAGGCCATTTATTCATTGCGCTGAGTACCGCCGAAGCCGCCGTTTGTCCCAGACCGCACAGTGAGGCTTCGGTCATCGTCAGCCCGACATCTCGCAATCGCTGTTGATCGCCTGTAAGCGGATTGTCCAGCCTGTTCAGGATTTCCATCTGACGCTGGGTTCCGAGCTGGCATGGGAAACACTTACCACAGCTTTCATGCTGAAAGAAACGCCCCAACCGTTTCAACACATCGCGCAAATCGACTGTATCGTTGAAAACCATAATTGCGCCAGAACCAAATGTACTCCCGATTTGCCGGAGATTCTCGAAAGTGAGCGGCACATCAATTTCGTCAGGTTTGAGGAATGTCCCGGCTGCGCCGCCCATCAACACAGCCTGTAATGTGCCGTTGATACCGCCACAGTCTTTTTCCAACAGTTCGCGCAGGGTGAGACCGGGAATGATCTCGTAAACACCGGGATGTCGAACATGACCACTGACCGAAACCAGTTTTGTCCCGGTGCTGCCTTCGGTTCCGCGCTTACGAAACCAATCCGCCCCATGTTCGATGATCGAAGGTATAGTACACAACGTCTCGACATTGTTAACAACAGTTGGTTTGCCGAACAGTCCATGTGTGGTGGGGTATGGCGGTTTGACACGAGGGAAACCCCGTTTGCCTTCGATAGCCTCGAAGAGCGCCGTTTCTTCACCGCAGATATACGCCCCTGCTCCTCGGCGGAGTTCTATTCGAAAGGAAAAATCGCTCCCCATGATATGATCACCTAACAGTCCAGCAACGGTGGCTTCGTCAATAGCGGACTGCAATATGTGAGTCGCCTCCGGGTATTCACCCCGAATGAACAAATAGCCGCTAGACGCGCCAATGGCATAACCAGCAAGTATCATACCTTCCAGCAGCAAATGAGGTCGGCTTTCCATCAATACCCGATCTTTGAAAGTCCCCGGCTCGCTTTCGTCGGCGTTACAGACGATATAGTGCGGTTGAGAAGGTGATTGGCGGGTTAATTTCCACTTCATCCCGGTCGGGAAGGCCGCGCCGCCGCGCCCAATCAGTTTGGAGGCTTCGACCTCGGCGATGATTCCCTCCGGTGTCATCTCAAAAATCGCGCGGCGCAGTTGGCTATAATCACCGTAAGCGTCGAGTGATTGCCCCTCGTGTTCGACAATATCTTTCAGCAGCGCTCGTGAGTTACCGCCGATAACCGTTCGACGTTCTTGACCCTCTCCTGCCAGAAGACGATCAATATTCTCGACTGGAGCATGTGATATTTCGCCCATCCCTCGCCTGCTGATGAGCGCAGCCGGAGCGTGGTCACACAGACCGAGACACGGGCTGTGAAGAACCGTGTATTCGCCATCCGGCGTGGTATCCCCTTCATGAATACCCAGTCGGGTGCAAACGCTATCCATGACCTGATCCGCGCCAGCTAACCCGCAGGAGGGATCAGTACACAGGTGGATTGTGTTCTTGCCAGTCGGCTGCTCATGAAACAGTGAATAGAAGCTGATTACACCGTAAATATCAGCGGCAGGGATGCGCAGTGTATGCGAAATAGCCTGAACGGCACTCGCATTAATATGTCCAAAAGCGGTTTGGACATCCCACAGCACGGGGAGCAGAGAATCATGCCCTTTATTGGCATAGTAAACAAGAATATCCTCTAAAGAATTGGGCATTGTTTCCAAATAATTCCAATATTTATCCCTGACCTATGCTACATTATAGTGAGAAAAACGCCCACACCGCTTTTTTTGGTGATTTCGCACAGGAAAATCCTATGGATATGCACGCCCCGCTAAAGCCCGACCATGTTGTTCGCACAACCTGTCCTTACTGCGGTGTTGGCTGCCAAATGAACCTCCACATCAAAAACGATCTGATATATCGCGTTTCTGCCCCATTCGATTCCGCGCCGAATTATGGCAACCTGTGCGTAAAAGGGCGCTTTGGGACGGATTTTACGACGCATCCGGGGCGACTGAAAACGCCCTTAATTCGCGATCAACGGGGCGGTGAACTGCGTGAAGCAACTTGGGAAGAAGCGCTGGCATTGGTCAGCGAACGGTTGACCAAAATTGTCCGCGAGAGCGGTGGTGACAGCATCGCCACTTATGCCTGCGCCAAAGCCACCAATGAAGACAACTATGTCTTTCAAAAGTGGGTTCGGGCGGTCATGAAAACCAACAATGTCGATCACTGTGCGCGCCTGTGTCATGCCGGGAGTGTGACCGGATTGCAATTGGCAATTGGCTCTAGTGCAATGAGTAACAGCATTGCCGAGATGGAACACCTCGACACCTTTATCGTCACCGGGAGCAATACCACCGAAACCCATCCCGTCATCAGTTTGTTCCTGAAACGCGCGGTACGCCAGAATGGGGCGAAGCTGGTTGTGATTGACCCGCGTCAAATCGAGCTGACGGACTTTGCGACTCTGTGGCTGCGCCAGAAACCGGGTACAGATGTGGCTGTTTATCAGGCGATGGCACATGTCGTAGTAAGTGAAAAGCTTTATAACAAAGATTTTATTGCGAACCGCACCGAGGACTTCGACAGCTATATCGAATCGCTGGAAGCCTTCACGCCAGAATGGGCAGAATCAGTCAGCGGGGTTCCGGCAGACGATATTCGCAAAGCCGCCCGTATGTACGCGACAGCCGAAAAAGCTGCTTTCTACTGGGGCATGGGCATCAGCCAGAGCACACATGGTACGGATAATGCGCTCGCTCTAACCAATCTGGTACTCATGACCGGACATATCGGTAAACCCGGAACTGGACTTAATCCCCTGCGTGGGCAGAACAACGTACAGGGCTGCTCAGACAGCGGCGGTTTGCCCAATGTCTATACCGCCTATCAGCGGGTGGACAGCCCCGAAATTCGCGCACGCTTTGAGCATGTCTGGAACACGACCCTTCCACCCGAACCCGGCCTGACTGTGACCGAAATGGTAGATGCTGCCTTGACGGGTAATATTCGAGCAATGGTGGTAATGGGCGAAAATCCCTTGATGAGCGAACCGAACCTGTCCCATGCCCGTCATGCGCTCGATGCACTGGATTTCATCGTCTGCATCGATATTTTCATGAACGAAACCAGCGAAATGGCTGATGTAATTCTACCGTCCGCCAGTTTTGCCGAGAAAGATGGCACATTTACCAACAGTGATCGGCGTGTGCAGCGCATCCGGCAGGCGCTCCCATTAGTGGGATTGTCGCGCCCGGATTGGCAAATCGTCTGTGATCTCGCGCAACGGATGGAAAAGCGGCTGGGTGCTGAAACCAGCGCGGGATTCGATTACCCGGATGTCGAAGCTGTCTGGGAGGAGATGCGCGTGGTTACGCCGGATTTCTATGGCATCACCTACGATAGGCTGGAACGGGAAGGTGGTGTTCACTGGCCTTGTCCCTCCCTCGATCACCCCGGTACACCTTACCTGTTTGAAAACGACTTTCCACGTGGCAAAGGCAAATTCTGGACACTCGATTACGGTACAGAAAGCGAACTGCCCGACAGCGAGTTTCCGTATCATCTTACAACGGGGCGTGTGTTATTCCATTGGCATGGCGGCACCATGACACGGCGTTCCAGATTGGATGAAATCTTCCCGGAGCCGATTCTCGAAATGCACCCGGATGATGCTCACTCATTGGAACTGGTCTCCGGCGATTGGGTGAATGTAACTTCGCGGCGCGGCAGCGTCATCTGCCGGGTGATGGTCACAGGGCGATCACCCGTTGGGACGGTATTCCTGCCATTCCATTTCGTCGAAGCGGCTGCAAACCTGCTCACGCTGGACAAAATCGACCCTCGTGCCAAGATACCCGATTTTAAGATGGCGGCGGTCAAGTTATGCAAGACCACAGCACCGGAAGGCCGTGAGGGGGCAGATGTATCACTAGATAAACGGGGCGCAATCAAGGAACCCACTCACTGGGTGCATTAATCGCTGGATTGCTGCGCCTGCTGCAATTCCTCCGGGGTATTGATATTGCGAAAAGAAAGCCCTTTTGGGTCAAAGGGATGGTATTCGGCTTCATCAAGATAGCGTACCCGCACTTCGTCGTAAAAACCGATGACCTTTAAGCGATCAACCTCCAATTTTCGGCGGATAGGTTCCAGACACCGTTTACTGTAAATGGCGTGAAGCCCTTCGGGATACCCCTCCACTCGTGGCACAATGATGTCCGTCTCAACATTAACCAATGAAATCATGTAGCGAAGTAGGTTAGGTTTCAAAAATGGCATATCGCAGGCCACGCATAGGGTGAAATCGCCGCGACTATGATAAAGCGCGGTATAGATGCCACCCAGTGACCCTTTTTCTGGAAGTACGTCGCTGAACGTAGGGATTTTCAGATAGGTATAGAGTTCCGGTTTGTTCGTGATGAGAATCGTTTCAGCTTGACTCAAATCGGAAACACGTTCTAAAACATGCTCAATCATGGGTTTACCGAGCAGCGGCACAAAGGACTTGTCCGTCCCCATACGCGAGCTTTTGCCACCTGCATTGATGGCGACTGTCAATCCAGCCATAGTAGATTTCCCCGCCGGGCTACTTTTCCACAGGTAACAGATTACCGCAGAGCCATCATTCCAGCCATAATCGGGCTGTGGAAACCTTGAGAATAGCTGAAAGTAATTCACCTCATCCAAAAAGCGACAAGGCTCAGATGAAGGGAAAAAAAGAGCGGGATCATCCCGCTCGATTTGCTGTGAGGAAGTTACCGACTTCCCCTGCTCACAACCTCAACAGCTTTATCTTTTCAATCTTTATGAGATTACTCAACTATGCTTCTGTTGGAACAGGTGCTTCGGGTGGTAATTCTTCTGTACCTGACACTACCGCTAATTCGACAGGCGCATCAGGCTGATCGATTCCGCGAAACGCCGGTAAGTAACGCATTCCAAAACTAAAAAGCAGTGTAAGTCCTGCCACAACTCCGAGCGCCGTCGCCCATTCTGTCCAGGCAGGTGTGTAGGGCGAAATCAGCGGATCGGTTAAAGCTGGAGCAGTAGAAAGCGGTTGGGTAAAGGCCAGCAAAGTCGTATGCCAACGGTTCGCAATCAGACCCGCCAGCGTTAGTCCACTGCCAACCGTCAATTGCAGAACGCTCTGACTGAAGCGAGCGCGAATCAACAATACAGCGGCCAGTACACCCCCAAAAATCATCTCCCATGCCCAGAATGACACCGCAAAAGGCCCTTCCATCAACACACTATCGGCCTCGGTGCGACCCGGCACATAGCCGTAGCCCCCGGCGGTTGTATCCCAGAAGCGCATATACAGGTAGATGAGCAGCAGCGCACCAATAAATTGACCGACTTCAAATAGTATGTTGCGGGGAACCAGAATGCGTCGTCCGACCCACTGTACAAGGAGCGTCATATGAACCGTAAAGGCCATACCTGCGGCAACCGCCGATACTATAAATAGCAGCGGCATGGTCGCGCGGAACAAAGCTGCGCGCCCGATAACGACACCATAGGTACCGCCCAGGCTGGACTGATGTAAGAGTGATAAACTCAGACCAATAACTGCCAGAATGGGCGCGTAACGATGTACGCGATGCGCGATATGTTGAAGCCGTTTGAAACGCGCTAACTGTGGCAATTCCATAATCATGGGAAAAACTTCCAGTGTCAGCACCGAAAAATACAGGGTGATGCACATGGTAACTTCCCACAGCATCGAGTGTGGATTCCAGAAAACCCAGCCATGCCAGAACCGATCCGGACGACCAATATCCAGCAAGAGTGCCATCAGTGCCCCGCTGTAGCCAAGCAGGCCGATAAAAACGGCCACCCGCGCCAGCGGTTTGTAATTATCGCGCCCCAAAAGATATGTAACCGCCGAGAGCGAAAATGCACCTGCACTTAGTCCAATACAGGACAGGTCAAGCGTAATCCACAATCCCCAGGGTGTACCATCGCTGAGACCTGTTACCCCAAGTCCTTTGGTAAACACCTGGAATGCAGCGATTAGGCCGATCGCAATCACCACCAGCAGAAAACCGATCCATATCCAGAAGATACCTACACGTCGAACAAACGCCATCATAATCAAGCCCTCGGCAAAAGATAAAAGACTCGCGGTTTTGTGCCTATTTCGCTGCGCAGAACAACCGATTGACGGTTCACCAGCGCCCGTGCTGCTGGACTATCGTGATCGCGTAAATCGCCGAAAACACGCGCTTCGGTGGGACAAATATTGCAGCAGGCAGGTGTCGCTGCTCGATCATAACCGGGGCGCAGATTGCGTTCGGCTGCTGCGTCGAGACGATGGGCGCAGAAAGTACATTTTTCGACCACGCCGCGTGGACGACGCTCAACTTCTGGCGTACCCCACACACCAATCTGCGGATTCTCATCATTTCGATCTGTCCAGTTAAAGACACGCACACCGTAAGGACAGGCCACCATGCAGTAACGACATCCAATGCAGCGGTCATAATCCATAGCGACCAACCCATCGGGTCGGTGATAGGTGGCATGAACCGGACACACATTGACACACGGCGCATTTTCGCAGTGCATACACGGACGGGTGATAAATACGGGTTTCTCGTAGGTGGTCTTGTCCTCGATCAGAATGTTCCAAAGATGACCTTCCTGCGTGTCATTCGTTGCTTCGCAGGCATAAACGCAGCGATGACAACCAATACACTTATCCAAATCGATCACCATTGCCCAATACGGCCCATCAGTAGTTGATTCCTCAGCCTGTGCCAGCGGGTCATTGTGGACGCGGAACCACTGCCAGACCCAATCCGCTGCCGCCAATCCCACGCCCAGTCCAAGCGCTAACCGGACAAATTCACGACGGGTTAATTCGCGCGTGTTATCGGTCATCGCGGCCTCCCGTAGCGGATGATAAGGGTCGCGACGATAGCCAATACCAGCGCCCCTATCGCGCCGCCCACAATACCTGTGTTGAGGTTCTCCTCGGATTTAGTCTGCAATTGATCAACCTCTTGCTGGAGAGTTTCCAACCGCGCTTTTTCCTGATCGGAAAGGTGCGTTTCGCCCGAACTCAGCAGGTGGATACTGCCATGACAATCGGCGCATACCCCCGGATCAATAGACATGGAATGCCCTGTTTTTACTGTAAAGACACCATTCTGCTGCTCGCCCTGCGCCATATGGCAATCGACACAGGTCATGTTTTGCCCCATGTGAATAGTGTCGGTTTTGGCTTCGACATGGCACGATTCGCACGTGCTATTCACATCATTTAGGATGAGGCCATTGTTGTGTGGCGTATGGCAGTCCACACAGTCGATGCCTGCGGCACTATGACTGCTGACCAGCCACTCATCATAAGTCGGGGCATGTGCGCCAGAATGGCACTGTCCACAAACAGTCGAGTCAGTAGCAATTTCAACGGGCCCCGGTGGATGCTTGGTTCCGCTTGTCGTATAGTGACAGTCGCTGCATATCACACCTTCAAAAATGTACTTTTCAGTACGTGGATCATAACCGGAGGCATGGCAGCTCATGCAATAGCTGGGACGACCACTGGCAGCGAATTGGGTTAAGAAAGCCGGGGCGAGCGATGCATTGGCGTGTGGCGAACTCTGCCACTGGCGATATTCATCGGCATGACACTCAGCACATTTGGTCGGGTCTTCAACCGGCTTGGTTGATACATTAGAGGGTACTGTTTGCTGGACAATCCCTAATTCAAGAGCAGCCGCATCCAGCAGCGAGGAAGCATAGGAAAAGTTGTGTACTCCCAGGCTGCCATCACCGGACACAAACGCTAAGGCTTTTGTGACCCAGGCTGGAACATTCGTGCGTGATCCAACAGCAATTTGGGCATCGGTCAGTCGCTTCAAAATGCCAGACTGCGTTTCATCAACGAAGCGCTGCATATACTCCCGGCTGAGGTCTTTGTGGCATCCCGTACACGAGTCCGGTTGATCACCCTCCGCTTTGCCGGGCAAAACAGGCTGCATAGTATGACTGCCAGAATGCCAGGTGATACCTGTTTCCAGCGTCAGAGGCATATGGCAGGTAGCACATTCGACTCCTTGCGTGAAATGCTTCGAGGGCACACCAGCAATCTGATCAATGACGACTTCCCCTTCAAACATGGCTTTCACAGGGGTATGAACCTGTTCAAGGCGATCATCTGCATGACAGCTTACACACAATTGGTAGGGTTCGGCGGCAAGTTGAAAATCCTGCGTGCCGTCGCCATGTAAATCATGACAGGACGTACAGGTAACACCATACTGAGCCGTTTTTAGCGTTATGGCATCAGGCGCGGAGCCTTTCCGATCTCCAGCCGCCTGCGCAGCGGTCATCTTTTCAGTCAGGCGATAATCAGCACTGTGACATTCCAGACAGGAATCCTGTGCATAGCTGCTGTTTTCCAGACTTTGCAATGAACTGGCATGGCGTGATTGCAGCCATTCGTTGTACTGCATATTCTGACTGAGTGCATGACCTGAAGCACGCCAGTGTGCGCTGTCATTTGGCAGCGAGAGCGTAAAGGATTGAGCCAAATCCTGACCGGGGCGGTAGTTTACCGGATAGGCACGACCATCCTCGGTAGACACCCCCTGACTGTGACACTGACCGCATATTTGCGCATCAGGACTGACAACAATCGCCGAACGGATAGTGGCTAATTCCGTGTCGCCAGGATTTCGGCTGGCTTTAGCCGTTTGGACATGTGTGCTGCCTGGCCCATGACAGGCCTCGCATTGCACGGCATCATCTTTCCAGCGTCCCTTCTCGACATCCATACCGGTTGTATGGCAGCCTGCGCAGTTCTGATTCCAGTCGTAGGCAGGATCAGGCCAGTTCTCCGCCAGCGTGTAAGGTTCCCACTTCTTTTCTGTCACATTCCACTCAACCGGCAAGACCATATACTGGTTGCGGTCAACTTTATAAAGATAGCGCTGGACATAGCGACCTGAACCGACTACAAAGGCAATGTCATCGGCAGTGATAGCGCGGGGCGCATCCTCATCCGGGAATTTGACCTGTCGGGACGCTTCATTCTGACTAAAATCAGCCAGAATAGCAGCAGGTTTTGGGTCTTGCAGCGTGAGCGCATGACGTGTATCCGCGTGTGTACGCGCGGTTGAACGGTGGCATGACTGGCACTCCTTAGACCCGACATAGGTCGCTTCGTCTCCAGCCACTGCTGCCTGAACGGTTGTTGTTCCGGTCAGCATCATCAGACCGGAAAGAATGAACAGAATCCCTGCTGTAACCAGAGCGGCGATTCTGACCTTGCGAATATAACCGAGGTTTAGCCTCATCATTGAAATCCTCAAAACAAAAGAGGACTCACCCCGCTACAGAATGCAGGTAAAGCCCTCTTGATAAGTTGCGACGTGATCGCTGATTATTGCGACAATATAATGCTGACATAAGTCAGTACAATGTTAATCTCCTCTTTTGTATGCTCAATTTTAAAGGAGAAAAAGTCAATCAATCAGGGGTATGTGTCACCAGATACAGATGATTATTATCATTAGCGGCACATTAGCGATCATCGAGTGAGATGAGACCTTTACGAATGGCATATTTCACTAGTTCAGTACGGGTATGAAGATTGAGTTTGCGCATAATGTTTTCGCGATGGCGTTCAACTGTACTGGCCGAAATATCGAGCAGATTGGCGATAGCCTGATTGGTGCTGTCCTCAGCAATATGGGTAAGGATTTCCCGTTCGCGCTCAGTCAGGCCATCATAACTATCGTGTTCATGACCACTTTGTACGCGCGTCAGATAATCCGCTACCAGTTCTTTGGCAACACTGGGTTCGAGGAAAACATTACCTTCCGCAACAACATGAATCGCTCGCAGCAGTTCTTCAGGAGCAGCGCGTTTGGGCACATAACCAGAAGCGCCCGCTTGCAGCATATGAAAGAAATATTCCGTTCCTTCGTGAATGGTCAGCGCCAGAACAGCCGGAGACGTTGTTTGAGATTTAATGTGGCGGGTAGCTTCGACCCCATCCATGACAGGCATGGTCACATCCATCAGGATAATATCCGGCTTTAGTGCTTCGGACATACGGACAGCTTCCTGCCCGTTTTCGGCTTCTCCTGCGATAATGATTTCCGCATCACTTTCAAGCAGCATCCGGAGTCCCGCGCGGACAACCGCGTGGTCATCCACGATCAATACAGTAATTGGCATCTATAACCTCCAGTGGCCTGGCCTCACCCAAGCGCACAGTGAATGTCGTCCCGACTCCCGGACTGGAATGCAGCGTGAGATTGGCGTTTATCAGGCTGGAGCGCTCCTGCATTCCGGCAAGCCCCCAACTGGTGCGGATGCCACCCGGATTCATCACGACAGCCGGATCAAATCCCCTGCCATCATCGACAACAGAAAGTGATGGGCCATCGTTATAGTCGAGAATCACACAAATGTGGTCAGCCTGAGCGTGTTTAATGGCGTTGGTCAGACCTTCCTGTGCAATCCGAAACAATGTTGTTTCAACCTCGGACGGCAAAGCGTGAACTTCCCCGCGCACGTCCAATTTAATCAAAGGTTGATTGCGATCCTTGAAGCGCTCAACCAGCCAGCGCAAAGCCGCTGCCAGCCCCATATCATCCAATTGTGGAGGCCGCAGATCATTAATCAGGTGACGCAGTTCACCCAGCGCACCCGTTGCCATTGATTCCAGAGTCGCCAACCGCTTTGCTACCCCTTCAGGGTCTTTATTCAACTGTCCAGCAAGGCCGCGCAGTCCCAGCGCCACGCCCGTCAGCGCCTGACCCGTTCCGTCATGTAATTCACGAGCGATACGCTGCCGTTCGGATTCCTGCGCGGTAGTGATGCGCTGAAGCAGTTCACCACGCAGGGTGTCACGTTGCTGAACTTCTCGCAGCAGGCGCGCCGTTTCATCGTTGGCAGCCTGTAATTCAGCGTTCACACGGGCCAATTCTGCGCTGCTCATTTGCTCAGTTTCGCGACGGGCATTTTCGATAGCGACCAAATGCTGCTGATTTTCGACTTCAAGTGCGCGCAAAACCCGAATCATGGCAATAGCCACCGCCCCCGCCATCAAAGCGCGGAGAAGCTGAATGGGAAACCCCATAATTCGTAAAAACAAATCACTGTTGATGAAATTGGATGGGAAGATAACACTGCTCGGTGTGAAGAATTGACCGATTACGCCATAAAGTGCCAGTGATAAGGCAGCAATCGTCAAATCGCGGACAAATATATCCATGCCGCGTTGGCGGAAAATTTCGCGCTGTCGCCAGAGTGCCCAGCAGGCAAGCAGCCCACTCGGTATACCCAGCACATAACGCGCCAATACATCAGCGGCTTGCAGCCATGCCTCATCGCTTAACTGATAGGTAGCACGTACCACAATGCAGGAAACGGCATACCAGATAGCTGCTCCAGCCGTTAGATGCCAAATGGGTTTGTTGGAGGTCTTGGTATGGGCTATCAGATGCTCACCAAAAAGCAGTAATGCCAGAAACGACGTAACAAGAATCGCCAGTCGAATCCACAGCACCCAATCATAAAGTGCGGCGTGATGATAGACCGCGACCCCGCGTTCCATCATATCCAGCCATTCGTTGATGCCATGCAGAATCCCGAAACCTGCCAGTAAACGCATGGATCGGGCAAACCCCAGTTCAGAGGCTCGAACAGACTCGACAAAAAGCGCGAGTCCCATTGAGTAGAAGGCAAGCCCATAGAAGAAGTAGATGATGATGGAAGCTTCTTCCCAGGGGATAGAGAACATGATCCTAATAGTGTCCAATTATTTTAACTTTGATTATAGAAGCATCGACGCTGGATGCACGTGACATTCGTATGGGGTTTTTACCCTATCTTTGTCTAGGGTTATTGCCGAATTTACGGACTGCCACCGTGTTTGCTATTCTGAGATCAAACGACAAACACAACCTTGAAAGGGAAAAATCATGGAGCAGCTCTTACTAGTATTGGGTGTTGCAGCAGCATTCTTACTCCGAATCGGAGTCCCCGTAATCCTGCTGATTGGTTTAGGGATCCTCATTGACCGGTGGCAGAACAAGCGAGAAGAATCAATCGGGGAAGAAGTTCGCAAAACCGCGTAAAAGCGGCCAGCGATGGCTGTTGTTTAACCACCTCCTCTTTTTGTTGACCCCAGCTGGCACAATCTTCGCCAGCCGGGGTCGTCTTATTTAATGCCTGGCGGGGACATCCTGCACTTCACCCCATATGGCGACTATATCGAGTGAATAAAACCCGCCTCTCCACAAGGCAACAGAACCCATTTACGCCAGCAAATTCAAAGCCCAAAAAATCAAGCGATTCTGATTGGAACCTTTCATAGGCAAATTTCGTCTATTTGCAGGGATTTAATCCCATGAAAGCTGTACGGACTTAACCACAGCCATACATCACAAACACAAATAAGGATCAACTCACAATGAACAAAATGAAACTCCTGAGCCTGCTCATGTTCTTAATACTCGGAGCGGCCTCAGTCCAGGCACAGCAGTCCAAGCCAGTAATTACACTGGAGCGTACCGCCTGTTTCGGAGCGTGCCCAGTCTATACGGTCAACATTTTCGAAGATGGCACAGTTGTCTACAACGGACAGGATTTTGTGACCGTCACAGGTGAACAGACCAGCCAAATCGAGCCAGAAACAGTACAAGACATGATTAAGGCTTTTGAAAGCGCTGGTTATTTTGACTGGAACACCGAGTACAAGACGCAGAAAGTCACTGATCTACCGTATGTCACCACTTCAGTGACCCATAATGGTGAAACGCATCGTATTGAACATTATCTCGGCGATGACAGCGCTCCATTGGCTCTGTCGTTTCTTGAGCAGTTTATCGACGCGATGACCAACAGCGCGTTATGGACAGGCGTGCAACCTGACCCTGCTGCCATTTCCAACGGTACAGACACACCGTTCATCACATTGGAACGAACCGCCTGCTTTGGAGAGTGCCCGGTTTACAACATTGCGCTCTTTGAAGATGGAACCGTCGTATATACGGGTATCGCACATGTAGATAAGATCGGCGTTTATGTCTCACAACAGGAAGCAGCAGCCATCACCAGCGTTGCACAGCGGGCAGAAATCTTCGGCTATTTTGGCTGGAAAGATAGTTACGAAAATCACGTAATGACGGATCAGCCGACAGTCACCACTTCTATCCGCTGGAACGATCAGTTCAAAAGGATCGTGCGGTATGATGGTGATCCAAATGCACCTGTTGGGCTGCTGAGGATTGAGGAATACATCGATCAGATTATGAAGTAATATCCCCTAACCAGTAGGAGACGCACTTTCGGAGAAACCTCTGTAAGTGCGTTTTTATATCCTCATTCAGATACTTTAAGCAGCGCGGTTTTGACCGCATCGACCAGCAGTCGATGTTCGGCCTCGTGCATACGCGCTTCGAACGCTTCAAGCGTATCATCGGGCGCTATGCGAACAACTGCCTGAGCAATCACCGGGCCAGCATCCACTTCCGGAACCACATAATGCACCATGCAGCCGCCATGTTTGACTTCGCCCTGCTGATACGCCGCGAAAGTACGCTCTATCGCTTCAATACCGGGGAACGTTCCGGCGAGAGCAGGATGCAAATTGATAACCCGATTTGGAAAACGGTGTAGAAATCCAGCGTTCAAGACATGCATCCAACCCGCTAACACAATCAAATCCGGTTGATAGGTGGCGACTTTTTCCGTCAGTTCGCGGTCATACTGGTCACGGCTCAGACCCTTGTCCAAAAATGGTTTGAGAGGGAAATAAAGTGTCGCTATGCCAGCCTCCTGCGCACGAACGAGTCCATAGGCGGCTTTACGGTTCGAAACAACGAGGACTATTGCGGCATCCATCTCGCGCGCGGCAATAGCATCCATGATCGCTTGAAGATTGGTACCCGAACCCGATATAAACACAACTAATCGTGAGGTCATCCCTGTACCTCAATAAACACTGTGCCATTACCGGGAACAATTTCGCCCACGCGATAAGCATCTCCGGGTAATATCGTTAGAACCCGATTCGATTGCTCTGCTGGTACAACCACCAGCATCCCCAAGCCCATGTTGAAGACATGGAACATCTCAGCATCATCAATCTGTCCGAGACGCTGAATCAGGTTAAAAATTGGCGTTACAGGCCATGCATTCTTCCATAGGACAGCGGATACCCCTTCAGGAAAAATGCGCGGCAAATTGTCTTCAAAACCACCGCCCGTGATATGCGCCAGTCCGTTTACGGTTATCCCGGCGGCACGAAGCTGCTGTATCTGCGGCAGATACGAACGATGCACCGCCAGAAGCGCTTCACCCACTGAGCTTCCTGATTCGGTTACGGGTTCTGACCAATCGAGATTTTCTAAGACGCGGTAGGCCAGTGAATAACCATTGGTATGCAGACCAGATGACGGCAGGCCAATGATGGCATCGTCGGCGCGGATGTTTTTCCCGGTGATGATTTCGGACTGGTCGGCTGTTCCGATAATAGTTCCTGCGAGATCAATCTCACCGGGTTGGTAGACACGGGGCATTTCCGCCGTTTCGCCGCCGAGCAAAGCACATCCGGCTTCCCGACAGCCCGCTGCAACCCCACTGACAATCGTGGCAACCTGCTGCGGGTCTATATGTGAGGCCGCCACGTAATCCAGAAAAAAGAGGGGATGTGCGCCCTGAACGAGGATGTCATTCACGCAGTGGTTGACCAGATCGTGCCCGATGGAGTCCCAACGATTCATACGTGCAGCGACTCTGGTTTTAGTGCCGACTCCATCGGTGGAGGCAACCAGCACAGGTTTATCCATATTCTTGAGCACGGAAACATCAAAAACCCCGCCAAATGCACCAATTCCAGCCAACACCTCTTTTCCGTAGGTCGAGCGGACAGCCTCCGCCATCAGTTTGGTGGCTTCAGTCCCGGCGGTGATATTCACTCCCGCCTGCGCATACGCCCCGTTTTTGGTCAAGTGGATAACTCCTGTTGATGTAAACGCCCTATATCGCGGCGGTAATGCATTCCGGCAAAATGCAGATGATCGATATATGCGTAGGCGCGATTTAAAGCGGCGGTCATGTCATCGCCGTAAGCACTCACCGCCAGCACACGCCCCCCGTCCGTCTCGACCTGCCCTGCTCGATTCGCTGTACCCGCATGAAACACCATGACCTGATCTGATTGATAATCCAGACCAGAAATAGGGAGACCTTTAGGATAACTGCCGGGGTAGCCCTCTGAAGCCAGTACCACCGTTGCACATGTACCAGAAAGCCATTGGGGCGCAACCTCACTCAAGCGTCCTTCGCTGCAAGCCAGCATAATTACTGCCAAATCGCTGTTCAGTAGAGGGAGAATCGCCTGTGTTTCCGGATCACCAAAGCGGCAGTTAAACTCAAGCACTTTCGGCCCATCAGCGGTCAGGATAAAACCAGCATAGAGCACACCGACATAGGGTGTACCGCGCTCTGTCATCGCATATACCGTACGCTGCATGACTTCTTGGTGGAGTATGTCTGATAGTTTCGGGTCAAGATTGGGCACCGGGGCATAAGCTCCCATCCCACCTGTATTCGCACCTTTGTCGTCGTCAAATATGCGTTTATGGTCACGGGCGAAAGGCATCAAAGCGACCGTCTTACCATCACAAAAAGCCAGCACAGAAAGTTCTGGCCCGTTGAGGCGTTCCTCAACAATCACACGACTGCCCGATGAGCCGAACTCACGCTCGACCATGATTCGATGCAATGCCGTCCGTGCCTCTTCGGGGGTATCGCAGACAATAACACCTTTACCAGCCGCTAAACCATCCGCCTTAACAACTACAGGTTTCCCAAACTGGTTTACAAAATCGCAGGCCGCTTTGTAATCTTCAAAACTGCCATATTCCGCCGTCGGAATACCGACATCACGCATAAAATCTTTAGCGAATGTCTTGGAGGACTCCAGACGTGCCGCACTTTGTGTGGGGCCAAAGATACGCAGTCTGGCTCGCTGGAAAGCATCGACAATCCCTAGCGAAAGTGCCACTTCTGGCCCAACAACGGTTAAATCTATGCCTTGCTCTCCGGCAAACGCGACCAGAGCGGGAATATCCTCAGCATTGATAGGTACATTCACGGCTTCCGCGCGGGGCTGCCATCCTTCGGCTGAGGGATTACCAGGCCATTGGGTGCCACCATTACCGGGAGCGACAAAAACCCGCTTGACCTGCTGCGAACGTGCCAATGCCCAGGCCAGGGCATGTTCCCGCCCACCGGAACCAATCACTAGCACATTTAGATCAGACACGCTTATTCCCCTCCCCAGGTTGTTTCAAAGACCATCTTGTCGCGTTCTTCATTAAACAGCCAGGGTGGAATCGGTATAGGGTATTCACCAGAAAAGCAGGCGGTACAATGACCGTGTTCACCCTTAATCGTCTCACGGATAGCCTGAAGCATACCGGGCAGACTGAGATAATCCAGTGTATCCGCACCGATGTGCTGGCAAATCTCCGCTGTACTCATGCGATGAGCGATGAGTTCCTTATAAGTCGCCATATCCACGCCCATAAAACAGGGATGGCGTACCGGCGGTGAGGAAACACGCAAATGCACTTCTGCCGCCCCGGCAGAACGCAGTAACTGCACCAGTGGGCCGGACGTGCTGCCGCGCACAATCGAGTCATCTACCAGAACGACACGCTTGCCCTTCAGGTTGGGCACAAGCGCATTAAATTTCAGGCGAATACCCGCCTGCCGCAGTTTCGCATCGGGCTGAATAAATGTCCGACCAATATAACGATTTTTGATTAACCCCTCGGTGAAGGGCAGTCCGAGTTCCAGACTGTATCCAATCGCCGCCGGAATAGCGGAATCCGGCACCGGGACAACGACATCGGCATCGGCAGGGGCTTCACGGGCGAGTTCACGCCCCATACGCTGGCGCACCTCATGAATCACCTGTCCCTCCATGACCGAATCGGGACGGGCAAAGTAGACATATTCGAAGCTGCACAGGGAACGCTTGACTGACAGTTGACCGACCAGCGATGTCACGCCATTTTTATCCAGGCGCACAATTTCGCCCGGATTAATCTCGCGGATGAACTGCGCACCAATCGTCAGTAAGGCGCAGGACTCGGAAGCGATGACATAACCGCCATCCAATTCTCCTAGACAAAGGGGGCGCAGTCCCAACGGGTCACGCACCGCGTAGACCGCATCGCGCGTCAGTAGCGCCAATGAATAAGCACCCTCCGCCAATTGCATAAATGCCCGGATACGGAGTTCCCATTCGTCGGGGATGTGTCCATTCGGCTGTGGTTTTATTCCAACCCAGACTTCCGAAGGTGCTGCCAGCATTTGCGTAATGACTTCGCTGTCCGTTGTTGATGAAAGCCCCACCCCGCGCTCAAGCAGTTTGTGCCGGAGTTCGAGGGCGTTGGTCAGATTACCGTTGTGCGCTAATCCTAAGGGGCCATAAATCGTCTCAATCAGATACGGTTGTGCATTGCGTATGCGGGACGAGCCAGTCGTTGAGTAACGGTTATGTCCGATAGCGAGGTGTCCTTTGAGCGGACTCAGATTTTCTTCGTTGAAAACCTGTGATACCAACCCCATCCCTTTCTGGATATAAGCGGAACGTCCATCACTGGTGGTAATTCCAGCGCTTTCCTGTCCCCGGTGCTGCAAGGCATACAGACCGAAAAACGTCAACCGCGCCACATCCCGCCCCGGCGCGTAAATGCCGAATACGCCGCATTCATCATGAGGATGGTCATCGTCATAATCATTGGTCGCAGGGAGAAATGCATTCTCAACCAGTTGCTCTATCATCAATCACCTATCCATTCCCCATTTGAAGATGAGGAAAATATGCTGACCTGCGATTTTATCCAGCACTCGGATGAAGTTCGGCATCGTCCTGTAGAAGTCGATCTGCCATCTCTTTTTGTTTGGCAGCGACTCGTTCGCGCACGGCTGCATCGTTCAGTCCAAGAATTTTGGCAGCCAGAAGCGCTGCCCCTTCCGCATCCAGAATGACCGCCGGAGCCACACCGCTCGGCATCCGCAGTGACGAAAAAATATCCGCGCCGCCAAAAGCATCGGAGAGCGGCGGGCAAGCAATAACCGGACTCGATACCTGAGCATCCACCATGCCGCTCAGGGCATTCGAACGCCCTGCGATGGTGATATAGACTTTCGGGCGTGGATCGGCTTCATATTCCTGAATCGCGTTCAACAGATACGCAGGTACTTTATGCGCCGAAGCGACCCGGATTTCCGAGGCGATGCCAAAACCCGCCAGCGCCTTGCTGATTGTCTCAGCATGTTTCAGGTCAGAACGTGACCCCATCAAAATTGGAACCAATGACTGCACAGTATTTTCCTCTAGGTGTGTATTTAAGAATGATAATCCGCCAGATTACGGGCGATGCGGTCTGCGGCAGGTTGTTCACCGGGAACAAAAGTATTCCCCGTCAGCCGCTCATACGCCTGAATGTAGCGTTCAGCCACATGGACAATGACATCATCAGGCAGTACGGGTACATCGCCGTCTCCGCGATAACCCTGCCCCACAAACCATTCGCGTAAAAATTCCTTGTCGAAGTTGAGCGGCTCTTTGCCGGGTGCATAGGATTCAAGCATCCAGTAGCGGCTGGAATCAGGGGTGTGTACTTCGTCGATCAACACCAATTTCCCATTAACGAGGCCAAATTCGTATTTTGTGTCCACCAGAATCAATCCAGCTTTATGGGCAACCTCCTGACCGCGTGTGAAGATGGCAATTGCCACTTGTTCAACCTGCTCCCACAGCGATTTTTCTACCAAGCCCTGATTGATGATTTCATCGCGCGTCAGGCGTTCATCGTGTGCTCCACCAGTCGCTTTCGTGGTGGGAGTGATGATGGGTGTCGGCAGCGCGTCATTCTTTTGCAATCCATCGGGCAGGCTGATGCCGTAGGGGGTGCGTTCGCCCTGCGCATACAATGTCCAGAGGGAAGTTTTAGTCACGCCGGTAATGTAGCCGCGAACGATCACTTCCACAGGCAGCGATTCAGCTTCATGGGCGATGGTCACATTCGGGTCAGGAATGGCGATGACATGATTGGCAACGACATCGCGTACCTGCTCGAACCACCATGCACTGAGCTGGTTGAGTACCTGCCCTTTAAACGGGATTGCGCCGACGACACGATCAAAGGCCGATACACGATCTGTCGTGATCAGCACCCGCTGTCCATCGACTGAATAAATATCGCGGACTTTGCCGGATTGTTTTTCACCCCATCCAGTCAAATCCACCGACTTTAAGGTGTAGGGAATGGCATTTTCTATCGCTTCATGCTTCAGAACCAATTCAGGCATATTTCACTCCGTTTTTGAATAATCGCAGACCATCCATACCCCCCTGTCCCCGATGCCAGCGTGGATGCTGCCAGGGGAAAACATGATTCTCAGGGTGCGGCATGAGGCCAAAAACATTTCCTTCAGGGTTACATAAACCAGCAATACCCAACGATGACCCATTGGGGTTTCTCGGATAATCAGCAGGTTCGCCATTCACATCAGCGTAGGTCAGCGCGACTAATCCCGCCGACCACAACTGATCTAATGTGGTCGCATCCGTTGTGAGCAACCGTCCCTCACCATGCGCGACAGGACAGTAGATCGGCTCATCCAGCCCTTCGGTGAACAGACAGGGACTCGCGGGATTCGGCTGCAAATAGACCCATCGGCATTCAAAATGCGCAGACTCGTTTTGCGTCAGGGTAACGCTTCGTTCCAAGCCGTTTTGCGCTTCGCCACCCGGCAGTAGGCCAGACTTCACCAGCGCTTGAAAACCGTTGCAGATGCCGATTACAGGACGACCTTCGGCAATAAAACGCCCCATATCACCGCCTAGCCGTTCGCGTAGATCGAGCGCCCACAGCGTTCCCGCGCCCAAATCGTCCCCGTAAGAGAAGCCACCGGGGGCAACTAGCATCTGATAATCCAGCAGTTGATGCTCGCCATTCAGCAGTTGGTTGACATGGACGATAGCCGGAGAAGCGCCAGCCAATTCACAGGCCAGCGCGACATCCCGATCACGATTGCTGCCGTTGGCATGTAAAATCAGAGCTTTCGGAGTTGTTGTACGGGCGATAAGCGTTCGCTGTCGTGTTATGTGCGATTGCGCCGCAGGAAGCGGGATCACAGTTGATTGAGTTTCGACTGTACCACGCCATGCTTTTTCCAAATCCGTTATAGGTATAGCGATGCTGTTGACACCCATGCCTTCTGACACAATGTGCAGGGTTGGCTCAGACAATACATCACCGATACGCCGACAAACGGAATCCTCAACCGTCTCAAGAAATTGATTTTCATGCTCAGGCGACACTTCGACGATGAAACGCCCTGTCGTTTCCGAAAACAGCTTCTCAACATCGTGGTAAGGAGAATTGCCGCTTTTCAGCGTGATTGAGCTTACGACACATGATGCTCCTAAGCGTCCAGCAATGCACATTTCCGCCAGCGCGACAGCGATTCCGCCCTCGCTCACGTCATGGCAGGATTTCACCCATCCGGCGCGAATCGCTTTATGCAGCGCGCGTAGTATGTTGATGGCTTGTGGATTCGGCTGCGGAACATCGCCGCTGATTATGTTATTAAGCAGGTTGTAATGGCTGCCACCCATCTCCGGGCGGGTTTCGCCCACCACAAAAAGCAGATTTCCCGCCTGTTTCAAATCCATCGTGACCGTTTCATGCACATCGGGAACGATGCCCACCGCCGAAATCAACAGCGTGCCGGGAATCGCGTGGCGCTGCCCATCGACATCGGCATATTCATTATTCAGGCTGTCCTTGCCGGAAATGAATGGCACGCCGTAAGCGACAGCCGCGTCATAACAGCCTTGAGCGCAGCGCACGAGTGAACCTAAACGATCTGGTAGATCGGGATTTCCCCAACAGAAATTATCGAGAATAGCGACCTGATCGGGGTCTGTGCCGACCGCAACCAGATTACGCATGGCTTCGTCTACAGCGGCCCAGGCCATCGCATAAGGATCAATCTCGCCATAAGCCGGGCATATCCCGGCTGAGAGCGCCACCCCCTTGCAGCTTCCCTCTCGCTGCGTGTCCAGCGGGACGAGGACTGCCGCATCGCCAGGGCCATGATCTTCAACACCAACCAGCGGTTTAACGGCTGTACTGCCCTGAACTTCATGGTCGTATCGGCGGATGATATTTTCTTTACTGCGGATATTCGGGTGAGAGAGAAGCTTGAGAATGGTTTGGGTGAGGTCTGGGGTTGGTTTTTCGGTGAGAGTGGATGTGAAGGTGGGAGGTATCCAGTGAGCTTTCAGGTGACGTTGAGGAATTCCATTATGGAGGAAATTCACGTCCAGACTGCCGACCTCCTTTCCCTCGTAGGAGAGGATTAAGCGACCTGTGGTTTTAAACTCCCCGATGCAGGCCACTTCGACATCCTGTCCGGCGCATATCGCCTGAACTTGTGACCAGGCTTCCCGGGGCACCGCCAGTACCATGCGTTCCTGGGCTTCGCTAAGCCATATTTCCCAGGGACGCAATCCGGGATACTTGAGGGGTACCGCTTCAAGCCGTATATCAGCCCCCAGTTCCGCCGCCATTTCTCCGACTGCGGAAGAAAGTCCACCTGCGCCACAATCGGTAATCGCGTGATATAAATCCGCATCGCGCAGACGCAGAACGACTTCCTGAACCTGCTTTTCGTGAATCGGATGTCCGATTTGAACCGCGCTCCCGGCGATGCCCCCGGTGCTGGTATCCATTTCCATACTGGAAAAGGTTGCCCCGCGTATGCCGTCGCGTCCGGTGCGTCCACCAATTACCACCACCAGATCACCGTCTTCAGCCGTTGTGCGATGTGCGCCGTGCGGAAGCAACCCCAATGATCCAGCGAACACGAGCGGATTAGCCGTATAACCGGGATGGTACAAGACCGCGCCGTTCACCGTCGGGATGCC
>JBGAGR010000077.1:0-27771 GCA_044226645.1 Aggregatilineales bacterium | reverse complement strand
GGTCAGGATGATTCAGGAGCGCCAACATCCCATTACCGATGACATTGACGGTAGCCTCGTGTCCGGCATTCAGCAGCAGAACACAGGTCGAAATCAGTTCATCAATGGACAGATGGTCTCCGGCCTCTTCAACCAGCGCTAAGGCAGAAATCAAATCACCCTGTGGATTATGCCGCCGCTCTTCAGCTATATTACGCAGATAATCCGAAAACTCGATAGCAGCCTGCACAGCGCGATTGGCTTGTTCTTCAGTATGGTCGAGTTCATACATGGTCACGATGTCCTGTGACCAGGGACGCAGACGGTGACGATCTGCTTCCGGTATGCCCAGCAGTTCAGCAATGACCGTCACCGGAAGAGGGACGGCGAAATCCGCCAGAATGTCCATGTGACCACGCAGTTGCACAGCGTCCAATAAATCATCCGCGATTTTTTGAATGTGTTCACGCAGATTTTCTACCCGACGCGGCGTGAAAACCTTATGCACCAGTGAGCGCAGACGAGTGTGGTCGGGTGGTTCCTTATCGAACATCGAATTGTCGCTCAGTCTATGAAAAGGTTGAACAGCCTCAGGGATGGGTGGCAATCCCCGTTGATCGCGTGACAGGATATGATCCATTGTCCTGCCAAGACGGCGATCCCGCAGAAGGGTGCTGACATCTTCATAGGTGGTGAGGAACCAGATATTCCAGTCTTTCCAATACAGGATAGGCGAGGTATTCCGCAGGTCATCATAAAATGGATACGGATTGCGCTGAAATTCGGGCGATAAAGGATCGAAGGGCATAGGCTTTGCACCTCTCATGAATGGATCGAGCAAAAATACGAGTTTATGTTATGTTTATGCAACTTGCCAATGTTTACAAACCAGGTGGATGAACATCACTTTGGAAGCACAACTTCTTCAAATCGTCGAGACATTTGAAGCGGATATGACCGCTTTTTGCAGCCGATTATTACAGATTCCATCCGTGAACGCTGTGAATGATGAGGTGACAGTTGCAGAGACAATTGCTGAACAGGCGCGGATGTTAGGACTTCATGCGCAGATCGTAGGCGAAAATCCCCGCCGACCAAATGTGATTGTCAGTACTGCGCCGGAGGGGGATACCGGACTCATCCTGCTGGGTCATCTGGATACTGTCCCGGCAGGCGATGAGAGCCGTTGGACATATCCGCCGTTTTCCGGCACGATTGTCGAGGGGCGGATTTATGGACGTGGGGCAGTCGATACTAAAGGCGGGATGACTGCGGCGTTATATGCGCTGGCAGCATTGGCGCGGACAGAGGGTGCATTAGGGACAGGACGAGCGCAGTTGATTTGTGTGCCGGATGAAGAATCGGGCGCGACGGGTGAACTTGGAATCAAGTTTTTGCATCGTTCAGGGCTGTTGAAGGGCAAAGGTGCAATTTATGCCTATTCGGGTGATCAGATTACGCTAGGGCATCGTGGATTGCTGCGCTACAAGCTGATCTGTTCCGGTGAAGCGGTACATACAGGTTTTATGGAATGGCAGGATGGGACAGTAGGCGCGAATGCTGTGACCGGGATGGCGGCGCTGCTGCTGGAATGTGAGCAGTTCATCAGTGAGTATTCTACTGTGCGCTACTTTGAGGATTTCCGAACCGTTATGACAGCGGGAACGATCATCAACGGAGGCATCAGTATCAATATTGTGCCGGATTACTGTGAAGCATTGGTTGATATACGTCTGACACCGGAATATGACCTGACAAAGATGGATGCGCTGTTTCAGGAAATGATCGCGAAGGTTTCACAGACACGCCCGAAACTGAAATTCCAAACCGAGCTACTAAACTATGCACCAGCGGCGATTTCAGATGAAAATGCGCTGGTGGTCACGGCATTGGAATATGCACTGCGGCGGGTGAAAGACAAAACCCCGGAACGAGTCGTGGCAGGGCCAGCTAACGAGGGATATTTGATGATTGAACGCGGCATCCCGACGATTTGTGGATTTGGCCCGACGGGTGAGAATGCTCATGCAGTGGATGAATATGTTGAAATTAAAAGTCTGGTGGACACGGCAGGGATATTCTGCCTGACTGCGTGTGAGATGTCTAAAAAGAGTCCTTCCTAATCTTCAAGAAAGCTGATGTTATGCGATTGATTATTGATACGGATGCCGGTGTGGATGATGCACAGGCGCTCATGATTGCGCTGACTTACCCTGGCGTGGAAATAGAAGCGATTACCACTGTTACAGGTAATGTGCATGTGAATAAGGTCATTCCGAATGTGTTCAGTGTTTTGGAGGTTATGAAGCAGTCTGTTCCGGTTTATCGCGGGGCAGATCGACCTTTGGTGGTGGATACATTTGCGGCGGATGATGTGCATGGTTCGGACGGATTGGGGGATTGGGCAGATCGTCCGCGTGGAGAAGGGCAGGTTGAGCCGGAACATGCTGTGCTGGCGCTCATCCGATTGGCGAATCAATACCCCGGTGAAATCACGCTGGTGGCGATTGGGCCGCTAACCAACATCGCCCTTGCAGCCCATCTTGACCCGACCTTTCCAGAGAAAATCAAGAAATTTGTGTTTATGGGCGGCGCGGTGGACGCGCGGGGCAACACCCCCAGCATGACAGCGGAATACAACATTTATGCTGACCCGGAAGCGGCAAAGATGGTGCTAAAAGCGTTTCCGATGGCGACGTTGTTGTCATGGGAAACCACTATGAAACACGCGGTGGACTGGAATGAATTCGAGATGCTGTGTGCTACCCCAACCGCTGCTGGACGATTCTTTAAGGGGATAGGCGGAAATCTGGCGGATTTCACCAAATCGCTGCCCAAGCCAGCCAGTGGTTACTGGATGCCTGACCCACTGGCAATGGCTGTGGCGTTGCAACAGTCGCTCATCCAGCATAGCGAGCAGTATTATGTGACCGTCGAACTGCATGGAACCTATACGCGCGGTCAGACGGTGGTGGATTACAGCCACCGAACCAAGAATGCTCCTAATGTGGAAATCGTACTGGATGTAGACCGCGATGGTTTTTATGACCTGCTGAAAAGGGCGTTGGCTTAGGATTCGTCTACGACTTCAGCATGGCTATCAGGCGATCTTTGTAAGTCGTATCATGACCGGGTAATTCCGGTTGTACCTTCGAGGCTTCTGTCAGGAAATGCTGATAATCACGTCCCATTTCCTGACCACGACGGGTGTGCATGTCGATGGCGTAGTCTGGAATTTGTGGCAGGACTTCCTGCTCATCAGTGACACGTTGCAACCAGTTCAGGAGTTCATCACTGCCGCGTTCCTTCTGACTTTGCGACAATACCCGCACGGCATGGATGGCATACAGGTAGCGATCACCGCGCGGGCGTGGAATGCGCTGGTGCATCTGGAAAAGCGTTTCGATCAGGACAGGCGCATTGAGATTGCCATAGCCGACATCTTCCACCGAAATGACCTGCAAGCGTCCCCAGAGGTAGGCTTCCATTTCTGGGCTGGTGGTGAGCATTTCGTAGGCTAACAGAGCGGCATTTTCGGTATTGCCGCGCCGGATTTCTTTCTGCAAAGCGGAAATGATTTCGTCCGCCGGGAAATCGTGAATGGTACGGACTCGCGTCCAGGGGTCGGCTGAATGATGAGCAACCATGTGTTTAATCTCCCGCGACGATGCCACGTCCCAGATTGGCGAGTTCACGCCCAAATTGCGCCGCGAAATTGCGCCGTTTGAGTAGTTCCGCCGCGCGAATACGAACGGCAACCAGCACTAATGCGCCTAATGTGGCGATTTGGGGCAGTGTCAGAATGATAAAGAGCATTTCGGGCGAAAGGGCAATTCCAGACTGACCTTGCAGGAAGTCAGAAAGGGCTTCGGAAAGCCCGAAAAAAAGCGAGGTGAAAAACGCGGCGACGGGCTGCTCGAAGGCGAACAGGGAGACTGTAATCGCAACCCAGCCGCGCCCAGAGGTGATATTTTCCAGAAATTGGCTGAGGACACCAATCGAGAGGAAAGCGCCTGCCATCCCTGCCAGCATTCCGCTTAGGGTTAGCGCGAAAATTTGCACGAGCGTTACATTGATGCCCACTGTCTCGGCGGCTTCGCGATTTTCACCGACGGCGCGAATATGCCGCCCGAAACGGGTGCGGAACAAAATCACCCAGATCACGGCGACCATAATCCAACTGATGTAAACGACAATGTTGTAGCCGCTCAAGCGATCTGAGAGCAATGGGACATTCTGGATGATGGGAAGCTGAATAATCGGCAGACTCTTGATGCTGGGGTCGGCCAGCGTACCGAATGCACCGAAAACGGTTCTAAGGAAAAATACGGTGGCGTTGGCGACAAATAAATTGAGCGCTAATGCCAAAATAATCAGATTGATGCGAATACGCAGATAGAGTATGGCGAAAATAAAGCCCAAGACACCACCCGCTAACACAGCGGCGATTACCCCAACTGCGGGGTCAAGTCCTGTTTTGTACAGCACCGTGACCGCGATATAGGCTCCGAGCAGCATTTTGCCTTCAATGGCGAGGTTGAGAACCCCAGCGCGGCTGGCGATGAGCGCTGCCAGCGAACCCAAAATGTAAGGGGTTGAGCGACGAATTGTGCTTTGGACTAAGTTGACCGGCGCACCGAACAAAATGAGTAAGCCGATGACGACACCAGCGATGATGAGCATAGTGCGAATCCGGCGACTGTGAGCATTCAAAAAATCCATCATGATGTTGTGCCCGGAGTTTCTGCAAGGGTTTTTGGAGGTGGACGCAGACGTGTTTGGACGCGAACGATAATGCTGCGGAAAAAGTCTTCCATCGAACTGAATAGGATGATGAAGGAAATAACGATTCCGCCTAATTCACGCGGGAGATTGCCAAATTGCAGGTTGATCGCGCCTTGTTCCAGACCAGCAAAAAATGCGGCGACCAATAAAATGCCGCCGATTGATTCACGGGCGAGGATGGCGACTAGCACACCATCAAAGCCGAGGCCGCTGGAGGCGAAACCATCGACTACGCGACGATCAACACCGAGAATTTGAATCGCGCCTGCCATGCCGCTCAACGCGCCACTCAGAAGCATAGCGCGCAGGGCTGCCCGTTCGCTGGGAATGCCCCCAAAACGGGCGAAAAGACGTGAACCACGCGCCATACGCTGCTCGTATCCAGCGGTAGAACGCCAGAGGAAAAAGCCTACCAGCAGCGCGGCGAAAATCGCAATCACAATGCCAATACCAACTCGTGCGCCGGAAAACCATTCTATGTTCTCGAAAATCCCGCGATTGAAGGGCACTAACCATGCGGTATCGTCGATGCGGCGGGTACGCGCGACATTATTGAAATCGGAACGCAGCGGAAAATTGATGAGATAACCGACGATCTGGACAGCAATCGCGTTCAAAATAATCGTGCTGATGAGTTCGTTGACGTTGAGCTTGACTTTGAGATAGCCTGCAATCCACGAATAAAATGCCCCAACAATCATGGCGGCAGAGATGCAAACCAATGGAATGACCAGATGCATAATCGTCAGCAGGCCTTCGGGCGCTGAATCAGCACTCGTCCCCGCAAGCGCGTAGATTTGGTCGGGCAGCCAGAAACCCAGGAAACAGGCAGTGATTGCGCCCAAAACAAGCTGACCATCCATGCCGATGCTGAACATCCCGGCCTGAAATGCGACAGTGGCGGAAAGGGCAGTCAAAATCAGAATCGTGCCGCGTTCCAAAACAAGCGCCAGCGGATGACCATCTTTGCCATAAAGGGGTGCAAAAACGGTCTGACTGCTGCCGTCGTCGTTCTGAACGCGAAAGAACAGGATGTCGCCGAAGGTTTGACATCCACGAGGGCCGAAGCCTTCACAGAACAGGTTTTGATAGGCTTCAATTGGATCAGCCGGAGTGCCATCGTCTTTGTGTGCGGTGATAACAAAAATGCTGCTGACCAACAAGCCAAGCAGGATGGCAACAATCGGAATAGTCGCATTCTCGAAAATCAGGCGTAAGCGTTTGCCGATCATGCCTCCACCTTCTTGCTGTGTTCGAGCGTACCACCTGCCATCAGAATACCTACATCCTGTTCGTTAGCATCCTTACTATCGAGAATGCCCATAATACGACCTTCAAACATGACGGCGATGCGGTCACTGAGCGAAAATATCTCTTCCAGTTCAACCGAAACCAGTAGCACTGCGGCTCCGGCATCGCGCTGCTGAACCAGTGTTTTGTGGACAAATTCGATACTGCCCACGTCGAGACCGCGCGTGGGCTGGTTGGCAATAATGAATTTAGGGTTGCCATCCAGTTCGCGTCCCAGCACGACTTTTTGCAGATTACCGCCAGATAGCGTTCGGATGCCTTCACCAACGTGGGCGGATTTGACCTGGAAGGAATCAATAATTTGCTGGGCGAGTTTGCGCAGCGGCGCACGTTGAATGACACCGCGTTTGGAATAGGGTGGATTCTGATAGCGAGTGACGACTACATTTTCATCAAGATTGGTGGTGAGGTTAAGCCCCATGACCATACGGTCTTCGGGGATATGCGCCATACCGCTTTCCCGGCGCTCACGTACTTTCTGGTGGGTTATATCTTTCCCTAGCAGATGGACATGCCCACCATCAACCGGACGTAATCCCGCGATGGCTTCGATGAGTTCGGTCTGACCGTTGCCGCTCACACCCGCGAGTCCGAGGATTTCCCCGGCGCGGACGTTCAAACTGACCCCGAAAACGGCGGGGATGCCACCTGTTCCAGCGACCAGCAAATTATCGACTTCAAGGACGGTCTCAGCAGGTTTAGCAGGCTGTTTTTCGACCTGCAAAATCACTTCCCGCCCGACCATCATGTTCGCCATATCGCGAATCGACACATCAGCGACCTGATGGGTGCCGATCATCTTGCCGCGCCGCATGACGCTTACCCGGTCTGCAACTTCCTTCACTTCCAGCAGTTTATGAGTAATCAGGACGATGGTGCGTCCGCTGTCCGCCAAATTGCGGATGACGGTATAGAGTTCATGGACTTCCTGCGGCGTTAGTACGGCGGTGGGTTCATCCAGAATCAAAATTTGAGCATTCCGCTGCAAGGCTTTGAGAATTTCGACCCGCTGCTGCATCCCGACAGAAATATCGGCTACACGGGCATTGGGATTGACCGGGAGGCCGAAACTTTCCGCCAATTGCTGTACCGTTGCGGCTTCAGTTTTCCCGTTGATGAAGCCGAATTGGTTCGGCTCGATACCGAGCATGATGTTTTCGGCGATGGTAAATGACGGAACCAATTTGAAGTGCTGGTGAACCATGCCGATTCCCAGACGAATGGCATCATTGGGGTGATGGATATGAGCAGGTTGCTCATTGATGAATGTCTCACCTGAATCCGGCGGAATCAGGCCGTAAAGCATATTCATCAGAGTGGTTTTACCCGCGCCATTCTCGCCAACAAGAGCGTGAATTTCACCCCGGCTCACTTCAAAGCTCACATCGTCAGAAGCCAGTACCCCTGAAGATGGAAAAAACTTGCGGATGTGCCGCATTTCAACGGCATGAGGCATAGTTGACTCCGAAGTGATGCAATGAGGGGTGAACATCAGTGCTCACCCCTAACGTTAGACTATAATGAATTAGCCGCCCTGACCGGATGCTTCCAGCGCGTTCGTAACCGTGATTTCGCCATCCAGAATCTTCTGTCGAGCTTCGTCAATCGCCTGACGGACAGCCGGGAGCTTCGCGACCATATCAGCGGGGCCGTTTTGGTCGAAGGTGCGAGAGCACACACCGACATCCCAACTCAGACCCGCGAAACCTTCTTTCAGACCAACTGTGGTCAGACCAGAAGTATAGGTGTCATCGACAATGCTCTGGACGAAGTTGAATACGGCATTATCGACACGCTTCATTGCTGAAACGATGACGGTGCCGGGATACAAATCGTCCTGATTACTATCAACGCCTATGGCGAAGTTGCCTGTGTCCTTTGCGGCTTCCAGCACGCCTTCACCGCTGCGTCCAGCCACCTGATAGAGAATGTCCGCGCCATCGGCATAGAGGCCGAGCGCGAGTTCTTTGGCGTGTACCGGATCAGAGAAGGGGTTCGAGCCGCCGACATATGCGCGAACGGTTTCGCAGTCGGCGCAAACCGATTTCACGCCTTCTTCAAAGCCAACGATAAACAGGTTGATGCCGGGGAAGTCGCCGCCGCCAACCGCGCCGACCTTTTTGGTACGGGTGAGCATACCAGCAGCGATACCCGCCAGATAGCTGTTTTCGTGCGTCAGAATGTTGTAGCGAGCGAGGTTCGGATAATCCGGCGCATCATCCGGAAAGAAGCTTTCCTGCGCGGCAAACTTCTGATCCGGGAATTCATCGACGATTTCATCAATTGTGCTGGAGTCGACAGCGATGGTGATGATGATGTCGGGGTGATCCTGAACCGCGCGGCGAATGGCAGCATCATGTTCCTGAACACCAGCAGTTTCGATAATCTTGCCATTTACACCGAGGACGCTGATGGCGCGCTCGGCACCAGCCGCTGCCGAGTCGATGAACGAACGATCACCACGCGGGTTGGGCAGAATGATTTCAAAGCTGTATTTGCTGTTTTCAGCAGGCGGTGTGACTACCTCTTCAGTTGCAGACGGATCTGTTGCTGTACATTGGTCAACATAACCAGTGTCCTGCGCGACAACAGACGCGAGGGAAAGCAGAGCGGCAATCAGAATGAGCAGAACGGACAGAACCAGAGGGAAATGTCGTCTCTTAAACATGCGTTTCTCCTTGAAATGAATTGAAGCCCGCTGATTAAAACATATCTTCAAAAAAGAGTCTTTAGTTACATTTCGCAATGAAATATAACGTGCTTTCGGGCATTATGCCAATATCACTCATGATGCTTGTCTGTAGGATGAACTGGGTTTGGATAGCTGGCGGGACTGGCGGCGCAGAGGTTATAAATAACGCCTATAACCCGAATTATGATTGGCGGTGATTATGCCCAAGCGAATTATTCTCGATACAGATATTGGAACCGACGTGGATGATTGTCTGGCGCTGGCATTGATTTTGGGGTCGCTAGAACTTCAGCTAGAGGGCGTGACCTGTGTATACGGTGATGTGAATCTGCGGGCGCGAATGGCGATGAAACTGCTGGCAATGCGGGGATTAGTAGATGTGCCCGTGATGGTTGGTGCAAGTAAGCCGCTGATGGGTCTGCGGGATGTCTATTGGGAAGGGCATGAGGGGCAAGGGCTGTTGGAGGTTGGTGACGAGCAATTATCGCCATCACCGGAATTTGCATCAGATTATATTGTTCGCGTAGTCATGAACAACCCGAAGGAAATCCATCTGGTTTGTATTGGGCCGTTGACTAATGCTGCACTGGCATTCCTTAAAGAACCGCGTTTGGCGGAAAATCTGGCAAGTCTGACGATTATGGGCGGGGTTATTGGCGGCATTCACCGGCTGGATTTGCCGTACTGTGAACATAATATTCTCTGTGACCCGGAAGCGGCGCACATTGTGTTTTCATCAAAAGCCCCAATTACGCTGATTCCGCTGGATTTGACGACACAGGTACGTATCGATAAAAGTGGATTCGAGCGTATTCGTGCTGCACATACTCCCTTTCATGATGCTGTTGCTGGGCAGTTGGAGCGCTATCCACGTTTTCAGTTACTTGGCTGGACAAACACTCATGATCCGCTGGCAGTTGCAACCCTGATTGACCCCAATTTTGTCGAATTGAAAGCTGTTCATCTGGATATTGAAACCGCTGGACGACATACTGCCGGAGCCACGCTGGTACGAATGCCGCGCGGCGGCGAAAGCCCAACGGTTCAATTGGGCGTGAGTGTGAATGCGGCGGCATTTGAGACATTTTTGATCGAACGATTGGAGCGATAAGGGCATGAGCGGGACGATTTTGCTGCATGGGGGTATGGTGCTGTGTCTGGGGCAGGCAGACCGGATTTATGATCGTGGGTACCTGATTATCGAGGATGGTCATATTACAGCAGTGGGTGATGTGGCGGATATGCCGCAAAATCGTTCATATGATGAACAAGTAGATTCCTCAGGCAAACTGGTTATGCCGGGATTGGTGAATGCCCATACGCATACGCCGATGACCTTGTTTAGAGGGATGGCGGAAGGGGTATCTCTGCTAACGCTGGATGGCTGGTACAACCGGATTCGTGTTTTGGAATTGGTGATGACTGCTGATATGGTTCCGGCAGCGGTAGAAATTGCCTGCGCGGAGATGATTCGCACTGGGACGACCACTTTTGCTGACCAGTATTTTTATATGGATGAAGTGGTTCCGGTTGTGGCAAAAAGTGGACTTCGGGCAGCATTGGCTTACGGTGTAGTTGAGTTAGGTGATCCAGTGGCACGGGAACGCGAACTGGCACGGCTGGACGCATTTCTGGAAGATGTAGGTAGTTATCTTCGGCTCAAGGGGTGGGTGGGGCCACATGCCTTTTTCGTCGATAATTCTCCGGAGACGATGGAAGCTGAACGGATTTTAGCGGCGAAATATGATACCGGAATGCATATCCATCTCTCGACAACCGGGGAAGAAGATCGTTTTTGTCAGGAGCATTTCGGAAAGACGGCTGTGGCGCAAATGCAGGAGATGGGGATGCTGGAACGTCCGATTCTGGCGGCCCATTCGATTTCGATTCCGCAGGAGGACTGGGGGCGGCTGACAGGACGACCTTTTACAACGGTGATTTGTGCCAGTGCTTGTATGCGAGCAGGGGCGGAAGCTGCTCCAGTGGTGGGGATGCGATCGGCGGGGATTAATGTCGCGATTGGTACCGATAACGTATGCAATAACAATGATTACGATTTGTTCAGTGAGATGCGCACTGTGGCGAAATTAGCCAGCTATCGTGAAAAGCGTCCGGGAGCATTATCAGCACGGGAAGTGGTTGATATGGCAACGGCTGGCGGCGCGAAAGCGTTAGGATTGGCAGATGAAATCGGCGAACTGGCTGCCGGGAAAAAGGCGGATTTAATCGTCCTTGACCAAAATGGCATCGGCTGGACACCATTTGGCGCGAATGATCCCTTTACAGCATTGGTTTACAGCGTGAGTGGTCTTCAAGTGAGTGACACGATGGTCGATGGTCAATGGCTGCTGAGAAATCGCGATTGGACTACTCTGAATTATAGAGCAGCCGTTGAACAACAGCGTGAGGATGTGAAACGATTGCTTGTGCGACAAAGTGAGGCAAAATAGGCGATTTTGAGCACCTGATAAACAGGTCATAACAGGTGAAAGTCTGTGATTGTTGGGGTAAGGGTGGAAAAGCGTTTGCCCATCTGAAGATACCTTTCGAGCGGCATGATGTGGATATATACCGTCATATCGGCTGACTCTACAATCGGGTTTCCTCTATACGATTCGAAAGCAGTTTACTGCATGTCACAACCTGAGCCTGTTTCTGTAGTGCCAAAACGCAGCATTGTTCTACCTTCCATGTCTGTGGTGCCACCCTGGCTGCTGATTGTTATCGCTGTTATTTCCGTTCAGATTGGTGCGGCTACTGCGAAGCAGCTTTTCGATGTAGCTGGTCCCAGTGGGGTCGTGTTTTTACGTACCGTGCTGGCTGCGGTCATCTTTACGGTTTTATGGCGACCCACTGTACGTGGATTATCCCGTACAGCTTATATTCAGATGGCAGGCTATGGGGTGGTTATCGCGCTGAATATGCTGTGCTTTTACGCGGCGATTAATCTAATCCCGCTGGGCATAGCGGTGGCGATTGCCTTCGCAGGGCCATTGGGCGTGGCGGTATTGAGTTCGCGCAAAGTGACGGATGTGCTGTGGATCATGCTGGCGGGAGTGGGTATTATTCTGCTTTCGCCTTTTACCAATACCACGCTCAATCCTCTGGGTATTGGATTGGCAGTTCTTACAGCATTGATGTGGGGTCTCTACGTCGTTCTGACCAAGCGAATGGGCAGTGTAGCACACGGAAACACGGTGCTGACGATTGGGATGTGGATCGCAGCATTAGTGGCGCTGCCCTTCGGCATTGGCGGTGCGGTGGCGGTATTGAATGACCCTACACTGATAGTGGTCAGTCTGGTAGTAGCGGTGTTGTCATCGGCGATTCCATTTGGATTAGAGTATCAGGCGTTGCAGCGCATGTCAGCCTATTCGGCGGGTTTACTATTGAGTCTCGAACCCGTTGTCGCGACGATTATTGGCTTCGTTGTGCTGCATGAAGCATTGGATGTGCGCGAAGTTCTCGGTGTGCTGTTGGTGACCATTGCTGCAATTGGAACGACCCGAACTTCTTCTCATTGATACCTCTGAATTACTCATAATTGGCTCATCCATTTGCGCTGGGGCGAGGGAAGCAAGTGCTGGCGAAATGCAGGGCAGCGCGTTATCTTTCAGCGGGAATTATGGAGGAGAATTATGTCAGCTCTGACTCAATTAACTACCTGGAAAGCGCTGCAAGCTCATTATCAGGAAATGCAACATGTCCAGATGAGGGAACTTTTCGCGCGTGATCCTCACCGTTTTGATCGCTTTTCGCTGCGGTTCGAAGACATCCTGTTCGATTACTCCAAGAACCGTATCACTGAGAAGACAATGGCACTGCTGGTTGATCTGGCACGACAATCCGGGTTGCCACAAAAAATTGGGGCTATGTTTACGGGGGAGAAAATTAATGTGACGGAAGACCGCGCTGTGCTGCATGTCGCACTGCGCAACCGTTCCAATCGACCCATTCTTGTCGATGGTATAGACGTAATGCCAGAAGTAAACCGTGTCCTCGGCAAAATGCGCACATTCAGTGAAGCGGTGCGTTCCGGCGCATGGAAGGGGTATACGGGAAAGGCCATTACTGATGTTGTGAATGTTGGGATCGGCGGTTCTGATCTGGGGCCAAAGATGGTCACGCTCGCGCTGGCGCATTATGCCAAGCCCGATTTGCAAACCCATTTTGTCTCCAATGTCGATGGAACTGATATGGCGGAAACACTGAAGCGGGTCAATCCGGAGACAACACTTTTCCTGATTGCTTCCAAGACCTTTACGACGCAGGAAACCATGACCAATGCCCATTCGGCGCGTAGGTGGTTTCTGGATACTGCGAAGGATGAATCGGCCGTTGCCAAGCATTTTGTCGCGCTTTCGACCAATACCGAAAAAGTGAAGGCCTTTGGCATTGACCCGCAGAATATGTTCGAATTCTGGGATTGGGTAGGGGGACGTTATTCCCTGTGGTCAGCGATTGGTTTGTCGATTGCGCTGGCTGTGGGAATGGATCATTTCGAGGAACTGCTGACCGGGGCACATGAAGTCGATAATTATTTCTACAGCACACCGTTCGAGCAAAATATCCCGGTGATTATGGGTCTGCTGGGAATCTGGTACAACAACTTTTTTGGCGCACAGACCCAGGCGATTTTGCCCTATGATCAGTATCTTTCACGGTTTCCGGCTTATTTTCAGCAGGGCGATATGGAAAGCAACGGTAAAAGTGTGACCATAGAGGGTGAGCCGGTGGATACCAGTACGGGGCCGATTATCTGGGGCGAACCGGGTACGAATGGACAACATGCCTTTTACCAGTTGATTCATCAGGGGACAAAGCTCATTCCCTGTGATTTTCTGGCTCCGGCGCAGACACTCAATCCGATAGGCGAACATCATCCGATTCTCATCGCGAACTTCCTCGCTCAGACGGAAGCACTCATGAAGGGCAAAACCTCTGACGAGGCACGGGCTGAATTAATCGCATCTGGTCATGCTGAACCATCAGATTTGCTGGTGGCGGCGAAGACCTTTGCCGGGAACAAGCCCTCGAATTCCTTCCTGTTCACGCGATTGACTCCTAAGACACTGGGTTCGATTATTGCTTTGTATGAGCATAAGATTTTCACGCAGGGGGTCATCTGGGGAATCAATTCATTCGATCAATGGGGCGTGGAACTGGGTAAGCAGTTGGCAAAAGCTATTGAACCCGAATTGAAGGGCAATGAGCCAGTTCAATCCCATGACTCATCGACTAACGGACTGATTAATGCCTACAAGCAGATGCGCTAGTCGCTCTCCTGCGTGCGAATACGATTCAGATAGGCAGCGATGCGATCTGGATCAGCGAAATCATGACCATAGAGCGAAAAGAACAGTGCGCGGCCTGTGGCGTAACCGGGTTGGCTGGTGTGAACGGTGAGTGATGTGCGCCAGGGATCAAGCGTGATGCTCCCGGCAATATATTCCAGTGAGCGCCAGCCGCCTTTGGTGTGCGCGACGTGGAATGTTACGAACCATTCGCCTAATGGGCGCTGAATCTCGGATGGATTTTCATGACCACCGCAGCTTCCGATGGTTGTGATGCCAGGAAAGGCATTCAGCGCGCGTACAAGATCCACAATATTGGTGTCGAGTTCGTAGTAGGGAATGATGTTCATGCTCAGTTCTCTCATTCAGCAATCGAACTGTATCATTAATGCACATATTCAAGCAAGTTACAGAAGGACGAATTCGATATGGTGACTACTGGACGGCATTTCGACTATGATGAAGTCCCGTATCCGGATTTATGTTATGTTCAGACTCATCCAGACCGATTGGCAACGCTCGGAAAACTGCTGGGAATGACACCCGCACCTGTTGAAAAATGCCGTGTGCTCGAATTGGGATGTGCCAGTGGTGCCAATCTACTGCCGATGGCGGCAATTTTGCCGGAGAGTACCTTTGTCGGGGTAGATTATTCGGCCGTTCAGATCGAACGGGCGCAGGTTGTTGTCAATGAGCTTGGATTTCAGAATATCCATTTTTGGCACACGGATTTCATGGATATTACCTCGGAATTGGGCAAATTCGATTATATTATCGCACATGGCATTTACTCGTGGATTCCGCCAGAAGTACAGGATAAATTGCTGGATATTTGCAAGCAGAATCTCGCGCCGCAAGGTATTGCCTATGTAAGTTATAACACGTATCCCGGTTGGCATACGCTGGACATTATTCGCAATATGATGCTGTATGTTACCCGTGATGCAGATAACCCAGAAGAAAAATCCCGTCGTGCACGCGAGTGGGTGAGTTTTATGGGAGAGGCGTTATCCAGCAGTCCTGACTCGGCTTACAGTGCGATTTTCCAGAACTATCTGCATTTCCGTCCGACACAAAAACCCGACTTTGACCATGCGGCGCTGCTGCACGATGAGATGGAGGTCATTAACAGCCCTGTGTATTTTCACCAATTTGCCGAACATGCTGAAAAACACGGGCTGCAATATCTGGTTGAGGCGGATTTTCCAACCGTCATGCCGAATGATTTGCGGAGTGAGGTAGTAGAACACCTCGGCGAGACGGCGCGAACGACGATTGAGATGGAGCAATATCTCGATTTTCTGCGTAATCGTACATTTCGGCGGACGTTGTTGTGCCATGATTCTGTTGAAGTAAATCGTCGCCTGACGATTGATCCAATCGCTCATTACTATGTCGCGTCGTTTGCTAAGCCGATAGAGTCTGACGCTGCGGTAGTTGAACGTAGTATCGAACGGTTCGAAGCATCTGATGGAAAAGTGTTTGCTACGGATCATCCAGTCACGAAGGCGGTTTTTCATTATTTGAGTGAGATTACCCCGCGTGCTGTTCGATTTGGGGAGCTTTTGCGAGAGGCTTGTTCCCGATTGGAACAGGTATCTCCGAATCCGGCGGACGCGGCGGCACTGGCGGCAAATTTGCTGCAAGCTTTTTCCGCTAGCCTGGAGTTGGTGGAGTTTCATGTTTATACACCTCGTATGGTTATGGTCGTTTCCGACAAGCCGTTGGCCTCACCGATGGCGCGTTATCAGGCTCAACATGGGATATTGGCGGCGAACTTGCTGCACCGTCGTGTTGAATTGGACAATCTCACCCGCCTGATACTGATGAATCTGGACGGTCAGAATGATCGAAATGCGTTACTGGAGTTTCTCATTCGATTAGCTGATGAGGGCAAAATCGGCGTTCGAGATGGTGATGAACCTGCTCAAACGCCGGAAGATGTGCGGCGAATCCTGGCGAAAGAATTGGATAGTTCACTGGAATGGTTAGCAAAATCCGCTTTGCTGATCGCTTAGAAATAAGACAAAAAGACCGCCAGCAAACTTAAAGCGGTTTTTTGTTTCCCAGAACAATATGGAAACAATTCCGCAGCCTGAATTGTTTTGTAATAGCTTGTATATGCCTAATCAATTTATTTTTCATGAAATCTTCCACAGTTGAGAAAATGTTCTGGTGTAAGATGGTATGAGTGTATGGGTATCTACGCCGTTTCCCATACCTAAATTCCCTGATAACGTACTTCTGGAATCACAGATTGGTCGCCAGAATTTGTGTCGAATAAACGGTGTTTTGACTCACTTATCGATCACCATAAAACAAGAACAAGATGACTCTGCAATATTCGCCTTACGTTTTTCCACTGACACTTACTCTAATCGTATCTATTTCTATGACGATATGGGCGTGGCGTTCCCGTCATGCTCGCGAAGGTCTCGCGTTCATAGCGATGATGCTTGCTTCAGTTATTTGGGTGGGATCAGCGCTACTTGAGTTCGTCAGTACCGATTTCGCGGGCAAAATTCTTTGGTCTAAAACTGCTTACATTGGTATTGGGCTGTTCTTTGTAGCCTGGCCCATTTTTGTACTGATCTATACCAGGCGTGAGAAATGGCTGACCCGTCGTAACATCGCCCTCCTCCTGATTGAGCCAGTTCTGACGCTATTATTTGTTGTAACAAACGAACTTCATGGTTTGATTTGGTCTACGACAAGCCTGGTCATGTCTGGTTCTCTGGTTCTCCTGGATGTTACGCACGGTGGCATTTTCTGGGTTCATGCGGTCTATGGCTATCTGGTGCTGTTTTCTACAGCATATTTGCTTGTTCGTAGACTTTTTCGTACAACAACAATATACCGCAGTCAGTTATTCGCGATGTTAGCGGCAATCGTTGCTCCCTGGATAGGCAACTTCCTCTATTTGAGCGGAATTAGTCCGGTGGATTTGACACCGATTGGGTTTACCGTAGCGGCACTGGCTTTTGGATGGGGACTTGTGCGTTACCATCTGCTGGATATTATCCCGGTAGCCCGTGATGCTGTGATCGACAGTATGACAGATGGGGTTCTGGTTATGGATCGGCGGCTTCGACTTGTTGACCTGAACCCTGCTGCTGAGCAAATTGTAGGGCAAAGTGCTGTAGCGGCTATCGGCCTCCCAATTGAACAGGTTCTGCCTCAGTTCTATTCCTTATTTAGGGAAAAGGATAAGCAAACTGATATGAAGATTGAGCTGTCACTCGGTGAAGGCAGCTCCGCCCGTTATTTTGATTTGCAGGTTACTCCTTTATATGACCAGTCGAAGTCTCTGACCGGTCGTGTTGTGATGATGCATGATATTACCGGGCGTAAGCAGGCTGCCCAGCGAATCCAGACTCAGAATGAGGAGCTTGCCAAGACGAATCTGGAACTGGACGAAGCGCGGAAACAGGCTGAAGAAGCCACACGCCTTAAAAGTCAGTTCCTGGCAACCATGTCCCACGAACTACGCACGCCGCTCAACGCGATTATCGGCTACACCGAAATTCAATTGGCAGGTATGACCGGGGAACTCACTGAAGAACAGCAAAATTACCAGACACGTATCCTGACGAATTCCGAGCATTTGCTGAAATTGATTAATGAAGTGCTTGATTTGGCGAAAATCGAGGCACAGCGCACGGAGATTGTTCGAAAGCCATTTCAGGTTGCTGATTGGTTCAATGAGGTTATTTTGCAAACTGAGGGCTTAGCAAAGCAAAAGGGATTAACTTTCAAACATCAGCTTGACGAGCGAATGCCGCCCACATTGGTAGGGGATTCGGCACGCTTGAAACAAATACTCATCAATTTGCTTTCGAATGCCGTTAAGTTTACGGACACTGGCTCTGTGAATTGCGAGATTCGCAAACATGGCTCTGATACCTGGACTCTTCTTGTAAGGGACAGCGGCATTGGCATTCCGCCGCATATGCAGGAAGTGATCTTTGAGGAGTTTCGCCAGGTTGATAATAGTTCGCGCCGCAGCTACGGTGGGACAGGGTTGGGGTTGGCAATTGTTCGAAAGCTGGCACTTTTGATGGGTGGTAGTGTGCGACTGGAAAGTAAGGTGGGTGAGGGGAGCACATTTACGGTGTATTTACCGCTTGTTGAACCAGAGGTTTTGCCGCAGGAAGTTCAGGCAACGCCTGCTGTGTAAAGGAAACAATAATGACTGTTAAAGCTAATGTAAGCCATTGGACTGTGCTTATTGTTGATAATGAACCGGACAATATCGATGTGGCTCAAACGATACTGACCTTTTATGGCGCGACGGTTCGTACAGCACGGCATGGGTTAGAAGGCCTTGAGGTGCTCCGTGAATTCATACCCACCGTCATCCTGCTGGATTTATCTATGCCAGTGATGGATGGGTGGGAGATGCTGGAGAAAATTCGGGAAAATCCGGCTATAACACACATCCCGACTATAGCGTTGACTGCCCACGCTGCTGGATTAGACCAGGATCAGGCCATCGCCAAAGGCTTTGACGGTTTCATTGTGAAACCATTCCGAATAGATTCGTTGATTAGTGATATTCAGCGGTTTCTAACGTTAGCGCCACATGCCGATTCAAGCGTTGCCTGAAAAAGCAGGTTGGGAATACTGGCTGATTGATATGAGGTTATTTCAATATGCTCAGTGATGATGTCGGGAACTGGATAATTCTTATTGTAGATGATGAGCCTGATAATGTTACGATAGCAGAGAAGATATTTACGCATTACGGCGCTACCGTCTATAAAGCAGTGAATGGTATCGAGGGACTTCAGGTTCTGGAGAGTGTGATACCCAGCTTTATTTTGCTCGACCTGTCTATGCCCAAAATGGATGGATGGGAGATGCACAAAAAGGTTCGGGAGAGTCCCCGAACGCAGTTGATACCGGTTATTGCTTTGACTGCCCATGCCATGGATGGGGATAAGGAACGGGTGCTTTTAGCAGGTTTTGATGGCTATATCGCGAAGCCCTTTCGTTATGCACATTTCTTGACTGAAATTAAGCGTTGCTTAGGGCTTGCCCAGGAATAAATTGAAATGGAAATATTCTCGCATCAGGCAGAATGGAACGCACTAACTTGACCAACACCCTACAGATGAACGAGTGGGTCGTACTTATCGTTGAAGATGAGTTTGACAGTTTACAGACCCTCTCAAAAATTCTCCGTTATCATGATATTCAAATTTATGTCACCACCAATGGCAGAGAATGCCTGTCCATGCTGAATGAACTTCAACCGAACGCAGTTGTAATGGATTTGGCAATGCCTGAAATGGATGGATGGGAAACACTGTCCCATATACGCTCAAATGCAGTAACCGCACAAATACCTGTCGTGGCGGTCACTGCATATTATTCTATTGAGATGGCTCAGGATGCGTTGAACGCTGGCTTTGATGCCTATTTTGCCAAGCCAGTTAGTCCGGTTACATTTGTGCGTGACCTGGCGGAAATTATCCAGAGCAAAAATTAACGACTGTCGACATAATAGCAGTCGCTTCTAATAGAATCAGGCCTGCTTTTGTACCAGCAATCGCATGTAGTGGCTGAAAATTTCTGCGATTTCCTCGTCGGAATTCTTGACGTAAGGTACACCGCTTTTGAGTTTGAGTTGGAGGTCTGGTTCTGTAACCAGCCTCTTTAACTGCTTTTTGAGATCATTGAGATTATTCAGTTCGAAGCGCAGCCCACTTTTCTCGTGTTCAACCATTTCCGCCATTCCACCCAGATTAGTGACAATGACGGGCAAACCCATTTTGTAGGCTTCGAGAATCACTGTGGGGCTGTTTTCATACCAGCGCGATGGCACGATCAAAACATCAAATGAGGCGAGTACATCCCAAAGCTGCTCGTGTGTGTAAGCGCCGTGCCAGACGACATCGGTATAGTTCTTGGATGCCCGTTTCAAGTCATTGACGTATACTGAGTCAGCGGGTGTTGGCCCCCAGATATCGAGTCGCAGCTCAAAGCCCTCATTTATCAGCTGGGTAGCGGCATCTACCGCCAGATCAACACCTTTGTGCGGTTTAATCTGCCCAACATAACCGAGTCTCAGCACTTTTCCTTTGTTGATGGGTTTAGTCTGCCGATTTGACTCCGGGCCATTGATGCCATGTGTAATAACCCCGTACCGCGATACATCGAAGTTATATTTGGCAAACTGGTTTCGGATAAAGTGAGAAGGGCAAATTACAAAATCTGCCTTATTAAGTGTTCGTTGCAGTTCAATTCGACGCTGGGTTAGTACGTTGGTTTTCTCCGTGGCAAAGCTGGTATGTTCTGCCAACTTCCAGAAAACATCCATAACGACAGGTGCGTAGGTACCAGGCAGCCTATAACGTCGTTTGTCTTCCAGAATACAGCGTGCACACTTCATGTCATTTTCGGGGCCGGTGCACAGCGTGTTATCCGACATGAGTAAGTTCAGACGCGCACACATGAACCAATATTCGGTGAGGGTGATTATGGCTGGGACATTGAATTCATGGGCAATGTCGATTACTTGCCCCCCCAGTAAATAACCGCTGATCATGTGTATGATATCGAAACGGCCTTCTTTTAATTTTTCCCGTAGGAACTGACCCAACACCGGATGATTGTAGGTGTTTTGAAAAGGGCTGCCGCCAGATCTGATATCGTAGTAAACACGGTGAATCACCATGCCGTTTTCGGTTGTGGTTTCGATTTTCACTTCGGGTGAATTAACTTGCTCGATGGCAAAGATTTCGACATGGTGTTGATTCTGAACAAGCCACCGAGCGATGCGCTCACCTGCACGTTCCGCGCCCGCATAATGGGTAGGGGGGAACCCATGAATCGCGATCAAAACTCGCAAAATATTACGCTCCTGACAAAAAGGTCTCTCACTATTCTATCAGAAATATAGAAAATACTGTTTAGGGGTTTCCGAATAATTCATGAGTAATACTGAAATCGGGTTGAAGGTCTGGGGTAGCTAGAGGGGAATAGTGGGTTATTTTGGGGCATGGCTATTAGACCCGCTGGATTAACAAAGTTGTCGTGGGGGTATTCCCCGCGCAAGAAAAAGTCCTGCTTTCCAAGTCCACTTAAGGCCAGATAACAACTGAAATGCGTGTTCCTTTGCCAACTGTACTTTCGATATGGAAATCACCTTTTAGGGCGGCAGTACGTTCGCGCATGGACTGGAGTCCGAGATGCCCAGGGAAAGACCCATTCATATCAAAGCCGATACCATTGTCGCAAATTTCTAATTGATAGCCATCTTCCACTTGCAACAACGAGAGGCCAATGTGGGTTGCCTGGGCGTGTTTCACGATGTTGTGCAATGCCTCACGCGCGATACGGTACAAATCCTCTTTGACATCCAACGGCAGTCCGGGTTCCTCGCAAAAGTTTGTTTTCACCTGAATGTTATGGCGTGCCTGTACTGATGTGGCTTGTTTACTCAGTGCGGTTACAATGCCTTCCTGCTCCAAAGATTCAGGTCGAAGCTCAAAGATCAGCGCACGCATCTCAGTAAGACCCGCTTCCGCTAGGGAGAGGATATAATCCAGTGGCTCATTGAGACGTGACGGATCAACCTTTTGAAGTACACGAGCAGTTCTTGCTCCTAACCCGATACCATAGAGCGCTTGTGAAACTGAGTCGTGAAGCTCCCGCGCCAGCCGTGTTCTTTCTTCCAAAGCGGCCAGTTTTTGAGCCTGAGCGGCCAATTTTTCGGCACGATGACGCGCCGTGTCTGACTCATCTTTCAGGCGAATACGTTCGAGCGCGGCTGTTACTAATTCTCCAATACCTGAAGCCAACCGTTTTTCAAGTTTCGTGAATTTGCGCTGGATTGGACTGTCAAAAGCCATCAGACCCAAACAACGATTGCCTAAAACAAGCGGAACCCAGATCAATGCCTGATGACCTTGCATACGCAGTCGTCGGGCAGTTACTGGATCGATTGATTCAAGTGTTTTAGTGTCCTCAATGACCAACAAGCTCCCAGCGGGCATGGTTTTTGCGAGGAAGCAGGCATCTTCAGGAATACGTGCACCGAGGTCACCTAATGCTTTATCCGAAAGCCCAATTACTTCCAGATAATGAGCATCGTCGCGATCATAATTTTCCCATACAGCCACAGCAATGGCTAGAGAATTCAAATGGAGCTGTTCCAGCGCTTTAATAATCTCGTCAACCGTCGTTGCGCGGTTGATTCCCTGACTGGCGCTATATAATAACTCGCTTTCCTTACGGGCATCCTGTTCCGCCAGATAAGCACGCCGTATGGCGACTACTGATGTGGCACTGGGCATTATTGAGCTAAAGATAGAACGAATTTCTGGTGTAAAAACTTGCGGTTGTTCCCAATAAAAACTTAGTAAACCCTGCCACTGATCCCCCGATTTCAATGGAATCACAACTATAGCGGGCCACTGCTGCGTTTCCTCGTATGTTCGTAGGGCTGCAAGCTCTGGACGGGTATCAGTCCACACATTTTCGATAAAAACAGGCTCATCGGGATGCTCGATGGCAAGCCGCAAATGTGCGGTCTCACGCAAATGAAACCTGCTTAGTGGCGCAGAGTCCAGCGGGATTGGATCACCCGTGCCGGATCGCAGTGCAACACAAATAATTTCCAAAGCCGATTTGTTTTCTTCAACTTCGAAGGTGTAGGCAAGCGTTGCCCAATACATATCAAGATTTTCGACCAGTCCTGAAACGGCACCGAGAATTTCCTGCTCATCTGTAGCCTGGGAAAGATCAGCATTTACTTGGCTTAGTTGCACAGCCCATCGCGTACGCTCCTGACTTTCCTCAAATAACCGCATGGAATCGATTACCGGTGTTAACTGCTGGTGGAGCGCTGTATATACCCGAATATCTCGTGCGTCAAATTCACGCGGGGTACTCCAACAAAACAGAACGTATCCAATCCAACGTCCATTGGAGTATAAGGGGAGCAAAGCCAGGCTGCGAATCTGGTATTTTGTGAAGGTTGCGATACTGGCTGCGTCAAAGCCCTCGAAGGTCATGATGTCCGGAACCAGTGTGGGTTCCTCTGGTCTCAACAGCCAGTAGCGCGGAAAGCCCATATTGGTCAGGTTGAGCCGCCAGCCAACCGGACGACGATGAACAGAGTGGGTTGCCCATTCAGCAACGACTTCTACCCAGGGAGGATTGTCTCTGTCAAAGTATAAGAGATAAGCGCTGACCGCATTTCGCTCACGAGGATAGTCACTGATCGCCGCCAGCAACTCTGTTGGACTGGTTGCGCGCATTAACTGGCTTGATGCTTCATAAAGAATATCCATCTCACGCTTGGCACTTTCAAGTTCGGTTGCGCGTTTTTGGATTTGTTCAAATAGTCGAACTGAATCCACAACCGGAGCCACCTGCTGCTGAAGGGCGCTGTATACCCGATAGTCACGTTCATCAAAATTCCGTGGAACTGCCCAACGGAAGACCAATAGTCCGATCCAGCGGCCTTTGTTATGCAAGGGAAGAAAAACAATTGCGCGTGTCTTATACTTACGCATCAGCGGCAAAACTTCCGGCTGAACCCTTTCGTCATCCAGCACATCTGCGATAAGGGTAGGTTGCCCCGGTGTATCGAGCCAGAGCGCCCCCGCGTCCTCTGGTGACGCATAGAAGTGTGTACCGACTTCAACTGGAACAACCTCGCCATTGCCCCATGCTGCGACTACCTCTTCATCGAATTCGTTTTCCGGGAAATAAGACAATGCTCCGGCAGCAGCTCCTGTGCTGCGTGCATAATGACTGACAGCCTCAAGTTGTTCCGCAGGTGTTGCTGCCTGCATTAATCGGCGCGAGGCTGAATAAAGAATATCCATTTCGCGTTTGGCAATTTCGAGTTCAGTTGCGCGCTGCTGGCTTTGTTCGAATAGACGAATGGACTCAATAACCGGGGCTAGTTGTTGGTGAAGACCTGTGAAGATACGCGCATCACGTTCACTGAAGGTATAGGGCGTATCCCAATAAAAGGTGACGACACCTACCCATCGTCCATTGGTGTGCAGGGGGAGTACCGCAATCGCGCGAGTATGCAGATTTGTGAAAATTGCTCGGCTGGTTTCGTCAACCAGCTCATTGGTCATTACGTCCGAAACAAGGGTCGGGAATTCCGGGCGAGATACCCAGTAGCGAGTAAACGCCCGCTGCCTCAGATCGATCACTAACCCGATCGGCGTTTCATACTCCGGCACGGTTCCCCATGTGGCAACGGTTTCGACGGAATCAAGCTGAGGCTGGTTGAAATAAAAAAGCTGACCGTTAAAAGCACCCTTTTCACGTGGATAACTACTGACTGCTTCGAGCAGTTCTTTTCGCGTGGAAGCCCGTGTTAATTTCCGCAGTGATTGATAGAGGAGGTCAATTTCCTGCTTAGCGCCTTCCAGCTCAGTAGCCCGTTTTTGGGTCTGCTCGAACAGGCGAATTGAATCAATGACGGGAACAATCTGCTGGCGTAAAGCAGAGAAAATGCGTTTCTCTCGATCATCAAAAACATGCGGTTTATCCCAATAGAAGGAAATGACACCGATCCAACGCCCATTGGTGTACAGCGGCAGCAAAGTCAAGCCATGTGTTCGAAGATGTACAAAAATCTCGCGGCTGCCGGAATCGACTCTGTCGTCGGTGATGACATCTTCACTGAATATTGGTTGTTCCGGTTTAGACAGCCAATATTCTGGAAATGGTCGCCGACCTAAAGCCATCACATACCCGACTGGTAGTTCATATGCGGGGATGATGCACCAGCTGGCTATGATCTCCATCAGATCGAGCCGATTGTGATTGAAATAAAATAACTGTCCGCTAAATGCACCGATCTCGCGCGGAAAAATGCTCACCGCTTCGAGCAGCTCCGCCGGGTTGGAAGAATGAATGAGTTGATGGGAAGCCTGATAGAGAATGTCAATTTCGCGTTTAGCAGTTTCGAGTTCGCTGGCGCGTTTCTGCGTTTGCTCAAACAGTCGAACTGAATCAATCGCGGAGGCGGCTTGCTGCTGAAGGGCGGTATAAACACGCTGGTCACGTTCGTCAAAAAGACAAGGCGTTACCCACCCGAAGAGAATTTCGGCGACCCAACGACCTTTATTAAACAGCGGAAGAATGACCGCTGAGCGCATATGGTGCAGTTTGGCGACGATCAGTGTTGATGGATCAACACGATCTTCTTTAAGCATGTCCTGAATAAAAGTGGGACGAACCGGGGCATTAAGAGGGTAGTGGGCGAAGCCAAAAACCGATACCTGAAATTGAGTGCCAAGACCAAGTGGAATGGCTTGCCCAATTGTCCATTCAGCCACAACTTCTTCTGTCGTGCCTTCATCTTCCAGATACATGAGCACGCCCCAGGAGGCACCATTGCTGCGCGCATAGTCACTAATGGATTCGAGTTGTTCAATCGGGGTTGCTGCTTGAGTTAGTTTGTTGGAGACGACATATAAAGTATCAATTTCATCTTTGAACATAGCCATCTCACTTTATTCTGGTGGATTTTCAACCAATCCAATGCGAACAGCATATAAGGCAGCCTGCGTCCGGCTGCTCACGCCCAATTTGGCAAGGACATTGCTTACGTGCGTCTTCACGGTTTTCTCGCCAATGGTTAGCGCCTGCGCGATTTCCTTGTTGGATTGCCCCATTGCCAGAAGACGCAAAACATCGGTTTCGCGCTCAGTGAGCGTTTCAGGATTATCCGGTGTGCGTACCTCTCGCATCAGGCGAGCGGCTGCTTTCGGAGAAAGCTGGACTTGCCCTGCTGCGGCAGCCTTGATGGCGCGAATCAACTCATCGGCTTCAGTGTCTTTCAGGAGATAACCAATGGCTCCTGCACGCACAGCATCTACCACTGACTTATCTTCCAATACACTGGTCAGGGCGATAACCTCCACATCAGGCAAGGTTCTTCTTATGGCCTCAGTTGCCTCGACACCACCCATGACGGGCATGAGTAAATCCATCAGCACAATATCGGGTTGGAGTTGCCCCGCCATTTCGACTGCCTGTCTGCCATCCCCGGCTTCACCGAGAATTTCCAATTCAGGATCGAGGTTGAGAAACATGCGTAAGCCCTGTCGGACTACAGCGTGGTCATCAGCAATCAGGATACGGATAGTCATGTATTGTGCCCCAAGTGTACTTTTAGTAAAGCCCATTATCAACTATAACAAGGCGCTTGTCATCAGAACTCCGACTAAAGTCGTCCATCCCCCGGCAGAGGAGTTTTCTGTGGATTTACGGTTCAATAGTCAATAGGATTACATTCGATTTTCCAATATAGTCAAGGGACTCGACGATGATGACAAGACTGACACGCGCGGCTGTAATAACCCACCTGGTTCCCGGCTTGCGCGGTCGCGCTATTGTGACAGCCCGTAACCAACATCTGGTGGTTGATGCGCCACTGCTGCTGGGTGGCCCTAACGAGGAAATGAATCCAGTTGATCTGATGCTGGCGGCGCTGACCAGTCATGCGGTTTTCGTCTGCGAACACTCTGCTCGGCAAGAAGGGGTTCCGTTGTTATCGGTTCACGGTACGGCTCAGGTTGACCTTGACCCATTGGGAGTGGTCGGTGAACCTGTGTACTCCGGTCTGCAAGCCCTGCGTTTGAAACTAACGTTTTCTGGCCCAACCGAAGAACAGGCGCAATGGCTGTCTGACGCGGTGCGAAAGCGCTGCTCGATTTTTGTCACGCTGGCGCGTGCTCTGTCTATCGAACTTGAAGTGGTCACTACACCTGCTGTCTCACGATAATAGTTCTAAATGACTGACTCCCCGATCAAACTGATTTCCGGGGAGCCGTTTTGGATAATGTCTATATTTCGTTCGCTCATAGCGAAAGCAGATAGGCAATCAGGTCATTAACCTGTTCTTCTGTGAAAACCTGTCCCCAATTCTTGGGCATGATGTCCATGTACCCATCCACGATATATGCCTTCGGGTCAACGATGGATGTATGAATGTAGGTAACTTGGTCTTCCCCTGCGACGCGCGTTTTTGCCCGGTCAGCCACATGCAAAAGCCCTGGCCCCACTAACCGATCATCTGAATCGACTCTGTGGCACGTCGAACAGGCTATTCCCGCCGCTGGTTGAAAGGTCTTGAATAGCTGCTCACCCTCAACCGGATCGCCGACCAAATTATCAATTGAAGAAGCCGATTCTTGCGTCGGTTCCTTTGTGGATGGAACAGTAGTAGGTATAAGGGTTACAGTTGGTGCTGCCGTAGGGATATTTTGCGTCACCGTTCCGCAGGCTGCCAGCATCAGGGACAATATCCCAATAATCCACCAGCGCATTATGCACTACCTTTCAAAATCTGCTCAATTCCCGCGACCATTGTTTCTGGCTGCGTCCCATAGAAGTAAACCATCCGCAGTAAGCCGTTCGGATCAATCAGGAAGGATGGTGAGGTGTGCTGCACGAAATATTCAAGACTGTCGCTTGGCGCGTTGTCATGTTCATGTCCGACATTTACTTGGTCGGCACTGAAACTCAAACCGTAATCCACTCCGATTTTCCGTACTAGGTCTTCTTCTCCTGTCAGACCGACAAAAGTGCTATCGAACTGTGCCAGATAATCCGCCATTACGTTGGGAGTATCACGTCCACCATCCACGCTGACGAAGACGAAATCGACACTGCCAGCATATTCTTTCAACATGCTCTTGACGCGGGTGTAATCCGCCAGAGTTGTCG
>JBGAGR010000076.1:0-28231 GCA_044226645.1 Aggregatilineales bacterium | reverse complement strand
AGATTGTTTTGCGACAGGCCGAAGTGTACCACCACTCCGACCTGCCTGACCCGGCGAGTGACGTTACCACCACGCAGGGCTAAGACGCATTGTACAACACGCGCCTTGCTTCTGCCGTATCTAACTCGCAGAGGTAAGGCGTTTTCCATTTACCGAAGAAAGGAGGAACAAGCCAGATGCCACGCTACCAACGCCTGCCTAAAGCGCCGGTTGACCCTTATCGCGTTGCTCCCCTGCCTGTAGATCGTCCGGCTGCCGTTTACTATCGTCAATCGTCCGAGGCGCAGATCGGTAATATCTCCACCACCCTGCAAACGGTGGACATGATCGAACACCTGCTGAAGCTCGGCTGGGTGCGCGATAGTATCTACATGATTGATATGGATGCAGGGATCAGCGGCACGAAGAAGATTGAAGACCGTCCCGGCATGTCGATGCTGTACAACTATATCGAGCATGATCGTATTGGACTGGTCGCCGCGCAGGACGTAGACCGTTTCTTCCGCGATGTGACGATGATCCAGACCAACATCTTTCTGGATGCCTGCAAACGCAAGAATGTGCGGGTGATGACACCGAACGTGGTGTATGACTTCAATCACCCGACGATGGGAGCCTACTATCTGAAGATGTTCCGCGAGGAAGCGCAGCGAGCGGCGGACTTTCTGGAGTATCACATCAAGGGACGGCTGCACAAAAGTCGGGACTACCTGATTGAGCAGGGACTCTGGGCAGGTCGCACCATCGCACTGGGCTATATTGTAGATATGCGCCGCACCCTGCCAAATGGGGAACGCAATCCTGACTGGCGCAAGTATATCCCCTTCGCGCCGGGCGCTGATCTGGTGCTGGCGTACTTTGAGTTGTTCCGCGAGAAGGGACGCAACTTTCAGGCAACGTGGGAACACATCGAGCAGCACGGACCGTTCATCCCGGATGATCTCGCCAAACAGGTTCCAGAAGGCTTCCGCATCGAGAACTGGTTCCGCTATCGCTCCAACGTCACCGGACGCATCATGCCCTCCAAATCAGGCTTACATAACCTGCTAACGAATGTGGTCTACATCGGTCACTGGGTTCACAAGAAAGCCATCGTCTGCTGGCACAATCACGAGCCTATCGTGCCGGAAGACCTGTTCATGGTGGCATTCAATTCGCTTTCGTCTACCGATTTCTATGGCGAACCGAACGCACACTACATCCCGTATCGTCCCTGGACCCGCCACGCTGTCGAGGAACGCGAATGCGATCCACCGACTTACAGCGGACTGGTCTTCTCTGACCAGCTCGAAGGCTATGAACTGCGCCGCTACAATTCGGTCTACAATCACACCAACCGCAATTATGGCTATATCCTGCATGACGAGCGAATCGAAGTGCAAATGACGGTCAAAGCGGCGGTGGTGGATGAAGCGGTAGATCGGATGCTGCTGGAACGGTTAGAAGCGACCACGATTGACGAAGCGATCTGGCAGCAGGCACTGGAGACGACGGAACACAGCGGACACAGTGAGAAGCGGCGGATTGAGCAGGATATGCGCAGTGCTGAACGCAGCAAACAGACCATTCTGGACAATCTGAAGGCGATCTCCAATCCTGGTATCGTCAAGAATCTGGAAGCCAGCTATGAAGCCAATGAGCGCGAAATTGAACGGCTCACCACAGAACTGGCGAATCTTGCAACGAGCGAGCATTATCAGCGGGGTCTGCTGGAAGCGCGTCCGGTGCTTCAGACCGTCATCACCCACTGGGAGCAGGTCGCCGGGGACAAACGCCGCGAGTTATTTGAGGCATTTGCCCATCGCATCCTGGTTCGACGGCTCGATATCCTGAACCGGGAAGTGATCGTTCAGTGGCGGGACGGCACCGAAACCCGGCGGACATTCACCCGCGCTGGCAAGCGTCTCTTCTGGTCAAAACACGATTTACAGCAGCTTAAGCAGATGGTTGAAGGTAATGTACCGCAGGTGGCAATCATGCGGGCGTTCCCCATCCTCACCTGGCAGGACATCCAGAAGCGGTATGCCTATCACTTTGGCAATGGCAGCTTCGCGCCCCACTATGCAGGGGAGAAAAAGTATCCGGCGCATTTCACCTATGCGAAGACGGATGAAGCCAGGGCGGAGAAAGCCGCCCAAAAATCAGTGAGTATCGCTCCTTCTCCAGTGACGGCTCATTGTTTGGACCCACGCCATAACCAAAGTAGTATTCCGGTTCCACGTTAAGTGCAGGCAAATCCAGCGGGTCGGGGAATGCCTGCCCGTGATGGTCGGCGACATCGTGGGCGAACTGCTGCGCCATGTAGAGGTCGCCCTTCGCCAGATACATCTCCAGACCGGGCAGCGGCCACGCCGAACCGGGATCCTCATCGGGCAGCGGCATGACCGGATACGAGTCGTGCTGGAGTGTGCCGTCACTGGTTTCCAGTGCCCGAAAGTAGCGCAGCTCATATAGATCTGCTTCTGGTTCAGCGTTCTCGACCACCGCGAACCAGTGCGTCGTCCCGCCACCATCGACGTGGTGCGCCTGCCCAATGCCGTGCGCATCATAGGGCTGCATTTCATCGCCAAAAGTGAACGGCAAGTCGTCTGACAAATCACGATGGGGTACAGCATCAAACAGCGGTGTGCCGGGTGCAACCTGCCCCCGCAGTTCCGCCTCATGCTGTGCCGTATCCAGCAAGCGTTCGTTCCCGCCTTCGACCCAGGCGCGATCCAACCGCCCACACAGGTTTTCTATGTCTTCGGTGCGTCCATCGGCAACCAGCGCCGCCGTCACCTGTTCGCCAGTGAGATAGAGCAGATGCACTTTCGCGCTGTCGCCGGTAGAGCCATCCGTTGGAAACACCATCGCCACGTACTGCCCGTCGAGATAGGGCATCTGCGCCACGCGGCGGGCATCCTCGCCCAGTCCTTCTAATCCGTCTTGTTCCAGCGCGGTTTCGACTTCGCGCTGGTGTTCTTCAGCAGACCCCCACGACGAGTACGCCCCTAAGCGCAGGCGCTGCTCATGTTCCAGACCGTAGCGATCTGTTGAAGCCCGCACCAGATCCACGCCGTACTGCGCTCCGTAGCCATCGCGTTCCGGCAGCACGACTTCGACGGCATAGACCGAACCATCGTCGGCAGTGTGACGCACAACCTCGCTCTCACTCATGCGCGTCCTTTCGCTCCAGCCGGATCAGGAATTCCGGCGGTTCGGCTTCGCCCGCCGGAACGAAATAGCCGGATTTACCCAGCTTCTTCTTCCATGCCAGCACCTGGCGCACGGCGCGACGGAGGCTGCCGGGGCGATCCAGCCCGTACAGGTCACACAGTTCTGCCAGCGCCGCCTGATCTTCAGGCGTGAGGCGGATGGTGAAACTGCGGGTTTTCACCTCGTTGACATCGCTCACAGTTCCACCTCCCAGGCATCACGGGTGTAGTCGGCAATCTCGCGTGCCGCTTCCGGTTCCAGCGCCACCCCGCGCTCGTTCTCCCACAGTTCGCGCTGGTCGGTTGCCAGCGCCATGCCTTCAGCGGCATCGAAACATCGGTCAATGCCGCCTTTCTGCGCCACCTGAATCAGATATTCGGCTGAGGCATACGCCTTGTCCCACTCGCCAGGAACACAGGGCGCAAGCTGCGCCTCCATTTCGCCCGTTTCAGGATTACGCCCCAGCGACAGAATAGAAGTGACACAGTTCTCACGGTCTTCCTTATCGGGCTGAAATACGCCAATCCAGTACGCCGTTCCCGTTTCGGCATCGTAGAAAGGCGGCGGGTCTTTCGCCGGATCGAAGTTCTCCGCTTCGATACCAATAGCGTTCAGCGCCTGAAACGCTGAACCGTCTTCGATCTGCGGCGTTTCCACTTCCGGTTCAACCACGACCCCACCCAACTCAATGGCAGTCTGAATGAGCGGATCAACGGCGTAATCCGGCGGTTCGTCGCGCCCACCGATGCCACCATCGTCCAGATCGCGCAGGTGTTCATAGGCGGCATATTCTTCAAGCGATGCCCCGCGCCAGTTCTCCGGTTCCGGGTTCATCTCAGCAGCGCGGGCTTCCGCAAACTCCGGCACCTGATAAGCAGGCAGTCCCTGATCGTGCATCTGCTCTTGCAAGTTGTGGTAGAAGGCGGCTGCCACATCCACATCTTCAAACGAGGCGACAGGCAGGTAAGTCCCACCCAGATCACCGGTGTTAACATTGGCGTACACGTCGATAGCGCCAATCTCGTAGCGTGTGCCGTCGTCGGTGTCACGTTCAACCCCAATTAAACGAGCATCATGCCAGCCCCAACCTTCGTCAGCAGGTTCAGGTTGTTCAAAACCCTGCAAACCATCCTGCGCTAAGGGTGGAACATCGGGCAGGTGCTGGACATCCTCCGGCGTGAAACGGTCATCGTCCGGCAGCCAGGGATCAGCGTCTGGCACATAGTCGTAATCCGGCGGCGGTGCGCCACTGAACAGGTCATCCGGGAAGGGGTCATCCGGCATGAAATAGGGTTCATCCGGTGGCGGCGGCATCCAGTCGTCGTAGTCCATCGGCGGGGGTTCAGGCATGTAATCGCTCATGCGCTTACTCCTCCGCTGGACGCAGCTTCAGCGGTTTGGGTGTGTGCCGTGCCTTGACCTGCGCAAGGGCGTATTCTGTCGCTTTGCCCAGGCGTGGATTGAAGCCCTCCCAGAATGCCCGCAGCACCTCCAGTCGGGTTGTGTTGCCCATCGCAATGCGGTCCAGCGACTCTTCCAGTCGGGCGGTGTAGTCATACGCCAGCACATCGGCAAAGTGCGCGGTCAGGAAATCGCACAGCGCGATGCCATTCTCGGTGGGGACGAGCCGTTTCTGGCTGACCTTCACATAGCCCTTGCCCTTCACGGTATTGTACAAGCGGGAATGACGAGAATTTACGCCCCTTTGAACTCAGCGACGTAGCTGACGCTTTTACACGCTGCCAACCCAATAAATTTGTTCGTTCTGAAGCCGACCCCAATGCCGGGGATTCGGCTTCTTTTGATTCATAGGTGAAGGAGATGAACCATGCTCGTCCAGATCAAACCGCTGACACAGGAAGAACGCCAGCTTGCTCATGCCGCAGCTGAGGAAGCAGTGATGCGTGATATTGGGGAACGCCCGCAGCGCGACCACTACAACCACCATGTCGCTCATCGCTATCCACCGCTGGTGACGAAGCTCATCACCGGACTGTGTATCGCGCTGCTGCTGGCAGCCTTCACCCCGTCCGCCATTCGGTTGTATGTCATTGGTTCATCGACCTTCGGTGCAGCCGTACCGTATGAACTGGCAATGATCGCTGTTGGGATTGCTACAGTGCTAACGGCTGAGGTGGGACAGGTAGTGTTCTCGCTGGCGCTGGCAACGCTGGGAACAACCGCAAATGCAAGACGCCTCCTGTATGCCAGCATGGCGATTGCCACCGCGATTGCGCTGGTCGGGAATGTGCAGGTGGCGCTGCCTGGTCATACCACCAGTCCGTTCGCCTGGCTGGAAGCGATTGCCCCGCCGCTGCTGGTGCTTTCCACTGCGTATGTGCTGAAGGAGCAAATGCTGGAAGCCATCGAGCTACGCCACGCCAACGAACGCGCCTATCAGGAAGCGGTCAACGACTGGCAGCGAGCGACGATCAACCCGGAAGCCCACAACCAGTGGCTGCAGTTCTACGCCAATGCGCTCAGAGATGCCTTACGGAAAGCGAACAGCCGCCGTCGTGAGGCATTGGAAGGCTTGAGTACCGCTGACTGGCGCGCACTGATCTACCGCGAATTGCAAGCTGACAGCTGGTATGAACAGCCAATGCCTGAGATACAGGTCAGTCCGGTTGAACCAAATGAGGTGATTGAACAGCACCCTTTAGCCCTGAGCGCCAACGGGAACGGAACACATCCCCACCCAAACGAGAGATAGAAGCTGGACGGTGTAGGGTGTGTGGGGAACCGCTGCCGAAGTCGGCTTACTACGCTGGACGACGCAGGCTGTATTGCAGCAACCGTTGTCGCCAATCCGCCAAATATCAGCGGCAAAAGCCGTTTCGTACTCATTTTGTGTCAACAAGGAGCTGGATTGATGGTTAACAAGTCTTGTAACGAGCCAACGAGGGCGACAGCAGGAGTAATGTCCACGCCTGATCGTGTTTTCGTGGACGGTGCCTGGGCGTGGTCAGCATTACCCTCTGGCATCCATAAAGGATGCGATCCTTCCCTCCCGCTGTCAAAGACTATTGTAGCGGAAGTGAGGCATTTGTGAAACCAAGCATCATCCCCAACTGGAAGTATCAAAAGCCATCGAAAGGTGGCTACAAGGGCTTGAAGAAGCTGCTGAAGTATGTGTCCTACCGTGAAAGCCCTGACCATCGCCCGGTGGATTTGAGTGACCGCTGGACAGACTGCGGCTTGGGCAGCGGCTGGCGCGAGGTGTATGAGAACGCGGGGAAACTGTCCGGTCCGTATGTGCTGGCGCACCACATGGTTATTGCCCCTGCCCCTGACCTGATGGCGCTGGTCCCGGAAGAACTGCGGCAGGAACTTGTCCGCGAGGTGACGGAGCGCACGATTGAGAGCTGGTTTGCGGCACGGGGACTGAATATCCCGGAGTACAGCTTCGTGACCCATGACCGCGATACCGATGATGACTACGGCTTGCAGAACCTTCATACCCATGTGTTTGTGGCTGGAACTGTCGAGAACAGCGTTGGCGAACGGGAATCACACCGCGTAGATCGTCAACATGTCTGTACAGATCGAGGTGGACTGAACCGTGAAGACAACCTGCATCACATTGCCCGGCGGGAGTTCGAGCAGGTACTTGACCGCACGATTGGGCAGGAGTGGCGATTGCTGCCCGAAGTCGAACAAGACCAGCCCACCATCATATCTGAGATGGAGAACACCGAGCCAATTGTCCGACAGACACCGGAGATTGACCTGTAGTATGGCGACCTTATCCGTCTTACCTCAACCTGTGTGCCGCAAAGAGCAGGCGATTGGCTTCGTGCCAATCGCAGGTGTCCCGCCTGTCCTACACACTCGTGTAGACAGGTTCGCCGCAGGCGGGACACCACACCCACCACGTTGTCGGGGTGGCAAGTTTAATCAACTTGCTCCTCATGCGCCGGAGGGGCTTCACGCACCATGCCTCCGCATGATGCGTCAGCGCCGGTGTGGACGCAGCCCACCATCGCTGAAAAGCATGGCGCGTCACGGTTCACCGTGTCCCGCCCGTCCGAAATCCGCGATTTCGTCCGAATGAAAACACAAAACCGAGGAAATATGTCTGACAACACCAAATCTCAATACACCAATCGCCTGACGGTGCATATCACCGGGGCGATGGAGAACCGGCTGGAGCAGATCGCCAGCCAGCGCGACGAGCCAAAAGCCGAGGTAGTACGCGCTGCACTCCGAGCCTATCTCGATGATCAGGAAGACCTGATCGGCAGCCGCAAACACTTCACGAAGATGTTCCAGCGCCGGGTGGATTACGTTGAACGGTTGACGGTGATCAGTCTATGGATCAATGTCCAGGTCATGCACATGCTGTACGAGCGGGTGAAGAAGGAACCCTATGACCTAACAGAACTATTGGAGGATGCCATCGGTGCCGGGATCGCCACCGAGAGCGCCATTCATATGGTGGTGGAGCAAGCTCTACAGCAGAAGACCAAACCGCCAGCAGAGTAAACCCACTGGCGGCGCGGCTGGAACGATGTATCCAACAGACTTCAGCAATCTGAGGATACATCAATCCGGGCGTACTGTCCAACGATTTGTAAAACACGAATGAGATACCTATGTATAAGGAAAATAGCCCGATGAAAGCCTCACAACAGCCGCCCATCGTACAAGCGTCACAGGAAGAAACCACCTTATCCGCAGCGCTGGCATATGCCGCGCTCGGGTTGAGCATCATCCCATTAAACGGAAAGCGTCCCGCCTTAACGACGTGGACGGAGTATCAGCAGGCAGCTGCTTCACCGGAGACGATTCGGGCATGGGGTAGTGCCGAAATACTGAAGAACATCGGTATTGTCTGCGGGAAAGTATCGGACAATCTGGTGGTTCTCGACCTGGACGGTGCAGCCGGGTATCCCGCCTTTGCCGCGACCTTTCCGGCACTCGCGGAAACCTACACTGTCGCCAGTGGTGGCGGTGTCGGGAAGCATGTCTACTTCTATGCCAACAGCTTACCGTCGAGCGTTAAAGCGATGGGAACACCCATCGGCAATCTGGAACTGTGTGGAGAGGGACGGCAGGTGGTCGCGCCGCCGAGCATCCATCCAACTACCGGGCAGCCGTATCGGGTGGAACGAGCATTGGACATTATGCGCGTCCCTGATCTGACAGAATTAGGTGGGTGGATTGAAGCGTTCAAACCACGCCAGCCGCTGCGCGAGTGGCAGCCACCGACCCGCATGAACTTTCCGACAGGCGATGCGCCGCTGAACCCGCGTACGCTTGACATGATTGCGCGGGTACTGGCAGGGCAGGGTTTCAAGCAGCATGGCGACTGGCTGCATGGAAGCTGTATTCACCCGGAGCGGCACAAAAACGGCGACAGAAATCCGTCCTTCGGTTTCAACACACAGACGGGCTACGGACACTGTTATGTGTGCGGGACGATGCTGGCGAAAGAGGTCTGCGAGATTCTCAACATCGACCCGGATCAGCTTGGCGGACTGGTCGAACGCCCACAGCCGACGGTGAAGCGCAAACCTGCCCCTGATAAGCCGAAAGATCCACCACCCGCACCAATGGATTACAAACTGCCCGACTGGTTGCAGCAGTATATGGACTGGTCGGGAACAACAGGCAATCAAACCCCGATGATCTTTCATCAGGCAGCCGGACTCTGGCTGCTGGCGACAGCGGTGGGACGCAGGCTCTACGGCGAAGCACCGTGGGGGGTGAAGATTTACCCCAACCTGTACCTGATGCTGGTCGCGGGAACGACCTTCTACCGCAAGTCCACTGCCTACAAGCTGGCGGAGCAGGTGGCACGCGCGGCAATCCCGCATATGTTGATGCCGACACCGGGTTCACCGGAACGCTTTCAGGAAGCGCTGGCAGGGCGGATGCCCACCAATTTCGATAAGCTGCCGAAGGTGCAGCAGGAACGATTAACCAAAGGACAGCCATTTGCAGCGCAGCGCGGATTACTCAAGGACGAGGTAGCCGGGTTGTTTGGAGCAATCAACAAACGGGATTACATGGCAGGGATGAAAGACCTGCTGATGGAGCTTTACGACTGCCCGGATTACTTCGATAAGGACACCCAGACCGGACTGAACATCGTCGAGAGCGCGGCACTCTCCATTCTGGGCGTGACAACTCCTGCCAGTTTGTCCTGTGCGGTCAGCATGGGCGATTGGGACAACGGTTTGCTCATCCGTTTCGCGCTGCTTACGCCCGAACCCAACTATGCCGAGCGACCCGCAGCGAAAGTTTACCGCTCGGTACCGCAGGCGCTGGTGGACGATCTTCGCAGCCTGCATGAGCGTCTGCCCGCCCCGCAGACTACCGAAATGGGTTTGTCAGCACCCGGCGCTTTGCGATTGAACGTTCAGTGTTGGGAGCAGTGCCAGCAGTACGGCGACTGGCTGCGCCGCAAGTGTGATCCGGGGCAGGACACCGAACTGGACGACAGGTTGAAAGGGGTGTATGGGCGGATGCATGTTCAGGCGTTCAAGCTGGCAGAGCTGTTCGCGGCGTTGGACTGGCTTAAAACCTCGGATGAAACACCGACTGTCACCGTTGACCACTGGCACGCGGCGCAGGCATTGGCTGAGGGTTGGCGCGGCAGCGCTCACCGCCTGCTGGAGCAGCTTGACCGCAGTGGGGAAGCGACCATCGAACGTCGCCAGCAGGAACGGATGCTGAACATTATTCGGGCGAAGGGGCAGCAGGGCATCGAACTGCGCGATCTGTACCGCCAGATGCACGTCACCGCCAAAGTTGGGCGGCAGGTGGCACAGGAACTGGTCAAAGCCGGGCTGGTGGTCGAAGCCCGCATTAACGGGGCGGAGGCTTACACCGCCATCGAATATTCGTCAGTCCAGTGATTTGGTGACGCTGGTGACAAAGGGGACTCGTGACTCGGTGACAGATTGATTTTGTCACGGAGTCACGTTGTCACCATGTCACGTTTGTCACGGATTTTGAGGAGAACAACCGTGAACCACACCCAACGAATTGCTCATGTTGCCCGGCAGCGCCGCAGCCTGACCAAAGCCCTCGTCCGCGAGGCGGTAGAAAGGTATCTGGAGGCATTGGCAGAGGAAATCGCCAGCGGGGAATGGGTGGACATCCCCGGAATAGGCAAGGTGCAGGTCAGCTGCGAGGAGGGCAAAGGCTATGTAGCTTCGATTACTCTAGGTGGGCAGCGCATTCGGAGAAAGGTACAGATGCGATTGCGAACCAAAATCCGCTTGTACGAGAAATTCAGACAGCGATGTAGAGCTGAGCTTTGAATAGCTCTGAAAACATCGCGTTCTTAACCGCTAGAGGTAGGGCAATGGGTCACCTCTTCGAGAATCGGTAGTGTTTGCCAATCATGAAATAATCACCCAAGTCCGATGAGCAGTTGGATAGCTTCACTGGTGAAGCTATCCAACTCAATCGTGGTGACTGGCAATCCATAGGCATGTGAGGCCTCTACCAAACATTTCCCCCAATTTAGGAATACACTGCTCAGATTACATCAAGGTAGTCTCTATCAGGTAGCATTGGGAACGGCACATTGGGTAGTGTTTGATACCAATAAGCCACCGAAGCAATATCATCCTGCAGTGGCAAATGACGATGATTGTGCCCCCATCCAAGTGCTTGGATCGTCACGCGAAGATCTTGTTCAAAGCGAATCGGATCGATAATATGCCAGCGGTACATCCCCATACGCATTTGTGTGCGATAATCTGAACTGGGTCGGATTACTTGATGGAAACCGGCATAGGGTGTGGTGTAGGTAACATATCCCTGATCGTGCTTGGGACTGGGGTCAAAATTGTAGGAGCCACAGAAGTAGTCTTCAGTGCCCGTGCCGCAAATCGTCGGGAATTCATCGCCATCCATGTAGAATTTGATTTCTCCTTCGCCCCACCACAGGTTATTGTTTGATCCCCAAGCGAGGTAGGTTCCCACATACTGCCCTTGTCCTCTTACGCCGTCCAGAATCGTGTAGACTTCCTTGAAGGGCAGCGGGTTTACACGGCGGAACTGTGCGTGGAAGTATGCCGCATCTTCCGGCACCTCGGTTAGTGAGTAGTTTATTTGGTAATATAGCGTCATGTCATCTTCGCTAATGTTGCTCATGGTAATGCGACAGTGTTTGCGGAAGGGCATTTCCCAGTAGCAGTTAAAAGCGGAGCCGGGATTGACACAGACTGCCAGGGAACTGATTTGGGCAAACTCTCCCCAGCCGGAGGCGAAGAAATCGCCTACAGGGCACTCTACGGAAGGAGTAGGTGACTCATCCCAGTAGAAGCGAAGGATGGAATGTCGCCAGTTGCCAGTGGGAGTCATCCAGATTTGCTGAATCGCGCCGGGACCCTCGATCTCGGCTAGTGTGAAGGTAGTCCCTGCTTTAATCACTACAGAGGGTGAGATTTTCCAACCGTGCCCGAGTTCGCGGGCAGCTCGTTTGCCCGTACCTTCGTTTGCCATACCGCCCTTGCCTTTTTCTCCCGTAAAATTCTCTGCACTGATTGAGCGGGATTTGGCGCTAGATAGGCGATACAGATTACCCATATATAATCCCAGACCATTGAATGCTGACATGATTACTCTGCTTTCTTGATTAACTCATCATGCAAAATAGATGCATCATTACCGCTTGGATCGACCTGTCGGGGCTTCGGATTCAGCATTAAGGTGACAGGCAACCGATTGTCCTGTGGCAACTACAAATTGCGGTGGTTGCAGGTGACAAGCAGGCAGGGCGTGGGCGCAGCGCTCTTTGAACAGACAGCCTGTGCGATCCTTAATGACAGTTGTTTCATTCAATGGAATTTCTACCCTGCCTACCCAGGGATGATCCGGGTCTGGACGAGGAATAGAACTAACCAATAATTGCGTGTAAGGATGCTTCGGAGTTTTGATGACGGCTGTTGAATCGCCATGCTCGGCAACACGTCCTTGATAAAGCACGTATAACTCATCACTGATCTGATGAGCAGTCGCCAAGTCATGAGTAATGTACAGTAGGGAAATACCAAACTTATCGCGCAACTGCTTAAGATTTTCCAGGATATTGGCGCGCAGCGAGGCATCAATCATTGAAACAGGTTCATCCGCGATGATTAATCGCGGTTTCAGCAGCAAGCTCCTTGCAACCACTATGCGCTGCCGCTGCCCTCCACTGAGTTGGTGAGGATAACGTCCGAGTACTTCGTTCGGGCGTAGTCCCACTTGCTCGAGGGCAGCTTCGATTAACCGGCGCGCCTCGGCACGGTTGTGTGCCAGTCCGAAAGAACGCAGGGGGACTGCCAGTAGCCGATCAATTGGATAAAACGGGTTATACACCGCAAATGGATCCTGAAATATCGCCTGGACTTCCCGGCGATATTCTTGGCGTTCCTCATGGCTCATCTGGGGCAAAATCTTGCCTCTGTACAGGATTTCGCCCCCCGTCGGCTGAATAATCCCCAGAATGAGACGCGCTAGAGTCGTCTTGCCACTGCCACTTTCTCCCGCAATCGTGATGATCTTTGCCTCGTCTGACGGAATGCTAAGGGTAAAATTCTCTAACGCAACTACACCGCCGCGATTGCGCGAATTTCCGCCGAAGTGCATCGTTACATTGTGAACATCAAGTAGGTTGTGGTTCATGCCGTGTACTCCTTCGCCAGATGACAGGCGGCAGCGCGCTGTTCATCAACCTTGTGTAGGTCGGGCGTTGTTCGCGTACAGTGTTCATAGGCCAGCGGGCAACGTGGATGAAAGGCACACCCGGAAGGCAGATCAAGTAGGGATGGTTGCATCCCTGGAATCCCCTTTAGTTCACGTTTTTCTTCTGGCGACGGCAGCGAAGAGATGAGCAAGCGGCTGTAGGGGTGCTGCGGATCACGGAAAAAGGAGCGAACTGGTGCAATCTCGACAATTCTTCCTGCGTACATCACGGCTAAGCGATCCACACATTGCGCCATCAAGCCCATATCGTGACCGATAATAATCATGGCGGACTTAAGTTGCTGTTGTACTTCGTTCATGGTCTGAATCACCACCCTCTGCACCACGACATCCAGTGCGCTGGTCGGTTCATCAGCAATGATTACCTTTGGTTCAAGCACAATACCGAGAGCAATACAAACCCGCTGCTTCATGCCTCCACTCAATTCGTGAGGATACATATCTGCTACGCTCGCGGGTAAACCCACTCGACCCAGGAGTGATCCAATATGGTCAGTAATCCGATTGCTAGACCAGCCACTTTCATGGGATTTGATTGCATCTGCCATTTGATGACGAATCTTCATGACGGGATTGAGTGAGTTCATTGCCCCCTGCGGAATGAGCGAAATCTGACTCCAGCGCGTTTGGCGCATTTGTTCATCATTTAGCGCCAGCAGATTCACCCCATTCAATACAACGCCTTCGGCTTCGGTGGTCGTAGGGGGTTTATGCAGCCTCATGAGCGCCCATGCTAATGTCGACTTTCCAGAACCCGACTCGCCAATGATACCCAGCCGCTCTCCTTCATAAAGCTCAAAACTCACCCCATCGACGGCTGCAAGCGCTCTCCCCTGTTTCCGGTAACAGACCCTCATATTTTCAACTTGTAGAACTGGTCGTGGTGTCATTGCGCTTTTCTCAGCCTCGGGTTCGCAAACTCATCCAACGCAGTACTGATTAGAAACAATCCAATGAAAAGGACGATGAGGACGAGGATCGGCGGCATCCACCACCACCACATGCCACGAATCAAAGCTGAGTAGAGCATCGCCCAATAAATCGTCATTCCCAGGGTCGGAGTATCCTGTGGGCCAAGCCCCAGTACTTCCAGCCCGATCCCGGCAAGAATGGCACCAGAAACTGCGCCCACGAAATGAGCAGCCGCCAGCGGTAGAATATTGGGAAGGATTTCCTCGGCAATGATACGAATATCACTTAGCCCGGAAAGCCGCGACATGTGGATGTAGGGCAGTTCCTTCAGTGAAAGAACTTGTGCACGAAGCGCCCGGGTGCTGTTCATCCACGATAGCGACGCGATAATCAATGCCATCATTTCGATGTTCAACGCACGAAACGACGCTGCCACCACCAACAGCACCGCCAGAGGAGGAATGGTCAGCATCGTGTCTGTGACTCCACTGATCAAAGTGTCTGCTAATCCGCCATAGTAAGCGCTTATGAGACCAAGTGAGGTTCCTATCAGGACACCGACCAAGCCTGCCATAATACCCATCCGGAGCGTTTGTGGTGTGGCTACGACCATCACTGACAGCACATCGCGCCCACCGCTGTCGGTGCCAAGGGGGTACTGCGCAGATGGCTGCTTATTCGTTGGAACAGAAATTGGACGTGCCTTCTCCGAGTCGACGAACCAGGGGCCAACGGCACCAATCAATACCAGTCCAAGCAGCAAACACACACCAGTAACCAGCTTAGGGTTATGAATCGCATACTTCAAAATAGAACGAATTCTATGCTTTAACATGCTGTACTTTCTCCCGTAACTACCGCGAAATGCGAGGATCCAGCCGCGGGTAAACCAGATCTACGATGAGGACAGCCAGAGCAACGCTGAGTACGAGAAAAAAGGATACACCCTGAACGACAAAGTAATCCGAACTCTGTAGCGCGTTGTAGAGCAACCAGCCGATACCTGGATAGTTAAAAACGACCTCTACCAGTACCGATCCTGACACCACGCCCCCCAATGCAATTGCTAGGGAGGTAACCTGCGGCAGGAGTGCATTACGCATCGCATAACTGAAAAAGATGCGCCGATTGGAAAGTCCTTTGGCTTCGGCCAGAGCGAGATAGTCTTCACCCACCACAGTGACCATCGTCCCTCGCATCCCTAGTGCCCAGAAACCTACCTGGGCAAGTACGATCGACAGGGCAGGCAATACTGCATGGTTGATAATGTCAAGAACATAGCCCACAGAAACCTCTGCTTTAGTAGCTGGGGTATAAGCACCACCAAGTGGGAAGATTTTCAGGGTAAATGCGAGTACATAGATCAGGATGAGTGCAAGCAAATAGTAGGGTACAGCAGAAAGCGGCATCAATAATGGAACCAGCCCCTGGAGAGCACGCGGTGCGCGAGGCCACGCTACCAGAGCACCCAGAAATGTGCCTAATCCAAACGCGATGAGCGTGGAGACTGCCAGCAGCCCGATCGTCCACGGCAGTGCGTCCATCAACGTGTCTTCGACTTTCTGTGGAAAGAATGTTACTGAGTACCCTAGGTCAAGGGTTAGCGAATTGGTAATATAGCGCAGATATTGGGTTGCGATAGGATCGTTCAGTCCAAAGCGTTCCCGGTAGGAAGCGATGATACTCTCAACACCATCCACCGCCTGCCCGCGGGAGATCAACACTTCCAAGACAGCCCCAATTGGGTCACCCGGTGCCAAACGGGGAATGGCAAAATTCAATGTCGCAGCAACGATAATGACTGCAAAAAACATGCCAATGCGTCGTACTAAATAACGGCTCTTCATAGTACAATCCCTAAGTTCTGACTTTATGGGTGGCACACACGGTTTGGGTGGGGGATGAAACTCACCCCCTGTGCTAGAGTGCGTCTTAGGGTCGAACCATGGAGAGACTAGGAATCCGACTCTCTAGTCTCTCCTCCTCCCCCATTGTGTTGCTGAACTACTGGGTTGGCTCAACATTCATGACCAGAATCAATGCCGTTGCCCACCAGTGACCGGGATGAACGTAGTTGTTGTTCTCGTCAGGCCAGTTTGTCCAGTAATGGCTGTTGAATGATGAGAGCAGTGAAGCTTGAGTCAGTGTGATCGTTGGGAGTTCAGGCAACCAAATGGCAAGAGCATCATTGAACAGATCCAGCATTGCAGGATCATCTGAGCTTGTGACGGCCATCTGATCAACAATCTCGTCATATGCTGCGTTGCTCCAACGTGATCGCATACCAGTTGCTATCTCACCAATGGGGCGCGCATGGCGACTGTGGTAGTTATCAAGCGTTACGTAGGGATCCGCAACAGCACCACAGGCTACATCCAACCACGCACCCGCACGCCCATTGTTCAGGGTGTCGCTAAATGCTGCAATATCCTGGAGCGTGAAAGTTGCGTCGAACCCGGCGCGACGCAGCAGTTCCGCAACCACTGGTGCCATTTTGACCTGGTCGGCTTCACCCTGACGAATGACAATGTCCATTGTCACGCGCTGACCGCCGGCATCCACCCACAGATCATCACCACCTTTTGTAAAGCCAGCGCCTGTCATCAGATCGTTGACTTTATCGAGGTTGTATTCCAAGGTGGGATACTGCGCAAACAAGTCCGCGGCGTTTTCAATGTAGGGTTTCAGCGGCCCGTAGTCCGGCATAATCCATTGACCGACTGCGGTTAAGCCTTCCCAGCCAATGTCCACGACTACATCGCGGTCGATGGCATAGCTGATTGCCCAACGCACATCGGGATTGTCAAACGGGGGCACCATAGCGTTAACGGTCAGGTGACGCGGGCACGGATCCAGATAGGCATAAGGCGGCTCGGCATACCAACTCGAAACATCGGAGTTCTGCGCCATCACGGTTTCAAAAGTGCTGCGCCCCATCAGCCACAACGTATCCAGTTCATTGTTCGTTGCCATGGCAGCGCGGCGTTCTTCGCTGCCAGCCGTTTGGAAGATGATGCGCTCCGGTGCAGGTAGTTCATGGAAGCCTGTCGCAGCGCCCCACCAGTTATCGCGGCGATCCCACACCGTTTCGGTGGTGGTGGAAGCGACCAATTGGTAAGGACTGGTTGAGATGGGCCAGCCTTTTTCCAGGTCAAAGTTGCTGAAAGTCACCGGGTCCTGCCCTTCCCAGATGTGCTTAGGCAGAATGAACGTCACACCGTAGATACGCACGCCGAATGCATTGAAAACATAACGCGGGTTTGTGCCAGTGAGTGTGATGCTCACGGTCAGCGAATCAACTGCTTGCACATCAGCGACCCAGGTCTGGGCATCAACCGACCAGCCGCCGAGCGCAGGGGCATTTTCCTTGAGCATGTTTAAGGTGAAAACCACATCGTCTGCGGTGAAAGCTTCACCATCGCTCCAGGTTACACCGTCTCGCAGGCGGATTGTAGCTACCGTGAAGTCTTCATTGTATTCGTAGCTCTCGGCGAGCCAGGGCATCATTTCGCCTGTCTCATAGTTATAGTAAAACAACGATTCCAAGCCTACCTGCTGCAAACCTGCATGGAGCAGGGTGCTGGGTAGGAATGGGTTATAATTTTCCGGCGATGTCACGCGTTCACTGATGTTCTCGAAGATCAGTGTGCGTTCACGTGGCACGTCATCTTGTGCATTTACCACTGTCGAGAGTGATAGAAGCACTAGTCCTAGAATCAGGATGACACGGAAGTGTCTTGCAGTGAAGTTTGCAAACATGGACTTATCTCCTTAGGCGCAATAAACTTCATGGAGAACTGCTATCTCAACGGTTGCTTGTTTTGAGGATTCCTGCTCGATGGGGTTTGCCTTTCTCTAATTGGCTCTAATGGATACCGTACGAGACTGCATCGTCTGATTAGGTGTGAGTCATGCAGAGTCTCGCTTCAATAGGGTGTAGGGAACGCGGATAGCCTGTGGCGATGTAGTTCCGTTTCCCTCTAGTCTCTCAAGCAGCAGTCTGACAGCAACCTCACCCAGTGTGTGCGGGTTGTAATCAATTGTTGTCAGCTTTGGGCGCACATCTTCCATCTCGGCAATTTCATCAAAAGTCATCAGAGCAACATCATCAGGCACTTGCAGATTCATGTCGTATAGAGTTGCCAGAGCTGCCAGCGCCATCAGTGAGTTAGCAATAAACACAGCGGTGGGAGGCTGTGCTAAATTAAGCAAATATCGAATGCCAGATCGTCCGGCAGGGCGTAAATAGGTTCCTTCATAAATTAAGCTGGCATCCACTGGCAACCCATGATCTCGGAGTGCTTGCTCATATCCCTGCTGGCGGGCGCGACCTGAAAAGAACCGGGGTTCTCCACTGATATGTCCGATGCGCCGATGTCCTTTTTCAATTAAGTAGCGCGTCGCATCATAGGCGGCAGCGTAATCATCGATTGTGACGTAATCAATCAGTGATTGATTGAGGTGCCCAATGTAAACTGCGGGTAAGTCCAACATCGTCAGTAATTCCTCGTTTCCTGTCAAAGCTTCCCCAGCAATGATGACTGCATCAAGGCGTTTTTGTGCGATTTGATTCAGGTAATGAGCAATGTGCGTGGCTGACATTCCACCAGGAACATCAGTGTTGTAGATCAGGGTATCCATTCCCGTCTGACCAAGCTCGACCTGGATAACCTTCACAAGCTCTGGATAAAAAGGATTACATATGTCGGGGATCAGCAGTCCGACAAGGTTTGTCCGCCCAGTGCGCAGGCTTTGGGCGTGGGGGGTTGGTTGATACTTGAGATCGTCAATTGCTTGCAGTACCCGCTTCTGCATCTCTTTGGACACCCGTTCAGGGTGGTTTAAGACGTGTGAAACCGTAGTAATGGAAACCCCGGCATGTTTAGCAACTTCTTTGATGTTGGTCATATCTAGAAATCACGCAAATCGTTTTGCAAATCGTTTTGCATAGTGTATCGTAGTTTTCAGGTTTGTCAACACGACTGGCTGAAACGTTTCTGTTTATTGGCTGGTGAGCAATCGCCAGCCATATATTTTTGCGAACATTCATTCCATTTCCCTCAGTCAAACACTCGAAAATCAGGTATACTCAAGATGAAATGGTAAAGGCTGGCATAGATAGATGGCTCATTCATTCACACAGCGAAGTCTTGAAATAGGACAGGGAATTCTTGCCCGGCGTTCCAGTCACTCTCGTAAAACGCATGGGCAGTTTCTTACCCCAGAACCGCTGGCACGGTTTATGGCGGAACAACCTGGAACAATTCAAGATGGCGATCACATTCTTGATCCGGCGATGGGATCAGGGACGTTACTTTGTGCGATTATTGAGCGGTTGATTGCGGAAAATAAGCCGATTGAAGTCTCGATAGATGGTTTTGAACTGGATGATGAATTATTTACTGCTGCACAGTCAATTCTGAATGAGGCGGTGGTCTGCGCGGCAGAACAGGGTATTCAGGTTCATCTCAGTCTGTTTCACACTGATTTCATACTGAATGGACTGCAATTTTTGCGTCCTAGCTTACTTGATAACCCTGTCGGTCATAGCCGTTATCAGCACATCATCGCTAATCCGCCCTATTTCAAGATCAATCCTGATGATAAACGTCGTCGGCAAACAGAGGATGTACTCAGCGGTCACACCAACATCTATACACTGTTCATGGGATTGGCAGCCAGGATGCTCCACGATGGTACTGCCTGTTTCATCGTGCCGCGCAGCTTCTGCTCTGGCAACTACTTCACTCGCTTTCGTCAGGAATTCTTAGACTGGGTGACTGTGCAGCACGTCCATCTGTTTGAATCGCGCAGCGATGCGTTTAGCCAAGACGAGGTGTTGCAGGAAAATCTGGTTATCACCTTCACGCCACAAAATGAAATGAGCGATTCACAGGTCAAGATTTCGTCATCGGCAACTTTGGATGAACTCATTAACGGGGTCAGAGCACGACAGATCACGAAGGCACAATTTATCAGTTCGTTGGGGCTGCTCCGTTTGCCAACTTCAGACCTTGATGAGACGATTCTCGCAGTGGTAGATCACTGGACAGGTTCATTTCATGCATATGGTCTGGCGATTTCAACGGGTCCTGTGGTGCCATTTCGTGCTGAGGAATATCTTATTAACGAGCCAAATGGTATACTAGTTGTTCCGCTTCTGTGGATGCAGCACATTACATCGCAACAAATCACCTGGCCGCTGAATCACGGTTTTCGCAAACCACAGCACATCCTGAATATATCCGGCACAAGAACTCTGCTGGTCGAGAATACCAATTATGTACTGCTGCGCCGCTTCAGTACCAAAGAAGAACAGCGCCGACTGGTTGCTGCGCCCTACCTAGCAGATCAGTTTGATTATGAATTAATTGGGCTGGAAAATCATCTGAACTTCATTTACCGCTGTGATGGGGAAATGAGCAAGGCAGAAGTTATCGGTTTATCGGCATTACTCAACAGTGGTCTGATTGACCGTTACTTTCGTATCTCGAATGGGAACACTCAGGTCAATGCCACCGAACTGCGGGCTTTGCCCTTGCCACCGCTTCAGGTCATTACTGCCATTGGTCAGGCGGTCATGAAAGAAGTGCCTGCTGTCGATCTGGATGCGATTGTCGTTCAGACCCTTCAAACTTACCTGCTGGTGCCGACTGACTTTCCCATCCTCCGCGAAACGAGAGTGGTATGAGCAAAATCACCGAAGCCCAGGCGGTTCTCGCCGCATTACAACTACCCTCTGCTCAACAAACAGAAATTGCTGCGCTCACCCTGCTGGTGCTGGCGCAGTTGGATGACAACACACCCTGGAGCGATGCCAAACGTCAGAGCTTGCGTATTCACGATATGATGCAGGCAATGAGCAGCCGTTTTGGGCGAGTTTATGCTGAGAACACCCGCGAGACGGTGCGCCGTCAGGTTATCCATCAGTTTGAGCAGGCATGTATCGTAGATCGCAACCCGGATGAGCCAGGGCTGGCGACCAACAGTCCGCGCACCCACTACGCCTTGACAGATGCGGCTATCCGCACTATTCGTCAATATAACACCCCGGATTGGACTGAAGCAGTCACAGAATTCTTGAATGTTCAGCAGTCGCTTATCGAGCTGTACGAGCGTAAACGGGAACTTCAGCTTATCCCGCTGACTTATCAGGGTAAGGAATATCATCTCTCGCCCGGAAAACACAATGAACTGCAAATTGCCCTTGTTGAGGTGTTTGGCCCGCGTTTCGCACCGGGAGCAAAATTGCTTTATCTGGGCGATACTGCGAACAAATCCCTGTTGATTGATGACGTGGCTTTCAACAAGCTGAATATTCCACTGACCAGACATGACAAACTGCCAGATGTGATTCTGTACGATGAGCAGCGCAGTTGGTTGTACCTCATAGAGGCAGTCACGTCGCACGGACCGGTGACACCTAAACGCCGCGTTGAACTCGATGAAATGCTTACCAACTGTCCGGCAGGGCTGATTTATGTGAGTGCCTTTCCCGACCTGATTACCTTCCGCAGTTTCCTCAGCGAAATCGCCTGGGAAACCGAAGTCTGGCTCAGTGAGCTGCCCGATCACATGATCCACTTCAATGGAGATCGATTCATTGGGCCACGCTCCCGATAAACAGCCGCTTTTGCCTCCAACTCAGATGCCCACCAGTTGGTTTGAGAATTTCTTTTGTGCCTTCATAAATGACCAGTAAATTTAACGGGCGATTTGCCAAAATCGACGAGCAGATTTGCCAAATTTACACAGGTCTGACGACTCGACTTTGATAAGCTGGCTGCATAGGTAAAACATGGGCGTACCACACCACACCCTGAGCAGTCAGCTTTTTGATTACCTTGCACGGAAGCTGAAAAATTCCAGATACCTTCGCAAGATTGCTAATCCGAAACTGGAAAAATACAGAGTTCGCAAAGGGTCAATGTGATACGCTCAAACCACAGGAGTAAAACGAAGGGGTACGACTAATGGAGAAACCTACCATCCCAACCTTACCCGTTCGGCAGGTGACACGCAAAAGAATCTTTGCGATGCGGCTGACGGACAGGGAACGTGCCGAGATCGAAGCACTGGCGAAGGAGCTTAAACTGCCCGACTCGTATATGGCGCGGCACTTCATACTGGAAGCGGTGGCATATCACCGCAAGGCTCAACAAGGAGATCGGGTTGAAGGCTGAACCCACTACACATGAAGCAAACCTACAGCTGAATAACCAGCCGGGAGTGAATCTGGAAACGGTTTACCGCTCGCTGCTCAGGATTATTGCACGTCTGGATGAAAAGCGGTACACTGAAGGTGTGTTGCGCCAGACCACCGAGGTGGAACTCGATGATCTGGCTGACCCGGCGAGTGCGGCTAACACATCGCAGGGCTGAGGGCATTTTACTACAATAATTGCGCCTCATACCTGTCGAGATTCCGCCTTTGCGTGCAAAGGTCACTCACAAGTATGGGGCGTTTCTGATTTCTGGGAAAGGAATGAAGTTGTATGCCGCGCTACCAGCGCCCCCGACAACCGATTGACCCGTATAAATCACAGTCGCTGCCGCTGGGTCGCCCGGTAGCGGTTTACTATCGCCAGTCGTCAGAAGGTCAGATTGGCAACATTTCGACCACCCTCCAAACGGTGGATATGGTCGAGCATTTGCAGCGGCAGGGCTGGCAGCGCGACCAGATTATCATGATTGACATGGATGCCGGCATCAGCGGTACCAAGAAGATTATGGAGCGTCCGGGCATGTCGTATCTCTACAGCCTGATTGAGAACGGCGAAATCGGACTGTGCGCGGCGCAGGATGTGGATCGCTTTTTCCGCGACCTGACCCAGATCGAAACTAACATCTTCATTGATGCCTGCAAGCGCAGCAACGTGCAGGTTCTCACGCCCACTTTTGTATATGACTTCGCCCACCCGATGCAGGGACGCTACCACATGCAGATGTTCCGCGAACAGGCGCAGCGAGCGGCGGATTATCTCGAATTCCACATCAACGGCAGGCTGCTGAAAAGTCGCCAGTTCATGATGCAGGGCGGACAGTGGGCAGGTAGTAAGACGCTGCTGGGTTACATGGTGGACAAACGCACGCATCTGCCCACTGGCGAACGCAACCCGGATCGCCATCGTTACGTGCGCTGCGAACCATATGCTGATGTAGTGGTGAAGTGGTTCGAGTTATTCAAGCAGCATCAAGGCAATCTCAAGCGCACCTGGGAACACATCGAGCAGCATGGACCATTCATCCCGGAGTTCAATCAGATCACCCTTCCCGATGGATTTGCGCTGTATACCAATATCCGCAAGCGTTCCCGCTTCACCAGCGGCTTGATGCTGTCGATGGCATCGCTGGGCGAACTGCTGCGGAATGCGGCTTATATCGGTCACTGGGCGCATCAGGGGGTGCTAGTCAGGAGGCACAATCACGAGGCAATTGTGCCACTGGATAGGTTCATGTATGCTTTCAACAGGCTCTCACCTGTCGATTTCAACGGTGATCCGAACCCCGATTACCAGCCCTATCGTTCGCTGACCCGCCATGATAAAGCAGACCGTCCTCTAGAGCCGCCAACTTACACGGGTGTTGTACTCTCACCGGACATTCCCGACGAACCGCTGCGCCGCATGACGACCAACTACGATGCGGAAGGTCCGGCGTACTATTACTATCTGACGGATGGCTACAAACGCACCTACATGACCCTTGCCAGTGAGCCGGTGGACAGCGCGGTTGACCGGATGCTGCTGGAACGACTGGAAGCGACGACACTGGATGAAGAAGTCTGGCAGCGGGCACTGGAAAGCACCCACCAGACCAGTCATGTTGATGTTCGCCGCATCGAAAACGCTATTCAAGCCGCCCAACGCGCTCAGACTGGGATTGTCGAGAATCTCAAAGTGGTGGCACTGCCGGAACTGGTCAGGCAGATGGAAGCCAGCTATGCCACCCACGAGCAAGACATTGCACGACTGCGGCGGGAACAGGAGGAATTGCAGCAGGATAACCGCCACCAACAGGTGCTGCTGGAAGCGCGTCCGGTGCTGGAAACGGTGATTGCCCGTTGGAACGACGTACCGCGCATCTCGCGGCGGGAATTGTTCGACGCATTCGCCCTGCGGATTGTCGTGTCCAAGATGGACATGATTCACCGCCGCGTGACGGTGTGCTGGCGGGATGGCAGCGAGTCATCAGAGGTGATTAAACCGCCGCGCCGCAACTTCTCCTGGTCGCTGGATGAGTTAGACCGTCTGCGGCAGATGGTGGAGAGCAGCACTGACCAGGTGGATTTACTGAAAGCGTTCGATGGAGTGACGTGGCGCAACCTTCAGGAACGTTACGCCTATCATTTCGGGGCTGGACGTTGGTTCGCGGGCTACACCGGACAGCGCAAATACAGCAAGCACGTTCGCTGGCAGGACACGGAAGAATTCAAGCAGGAGACGCAAATTCCAGCGACTGCTGTATGTGCTTGACCATGCTGGCGTAGGTCGAAGGACGACCTATCCCACGTTGTTCGAGCGCCTGCACCAGTGCCGCTTCGGTATAGCGGGCAGGGGCGCGGGTTTGATGGTCTTCCACCTGCGGCACGACCAGTTGAATGGGCTGGTTGTCCTTCAGCGGCGGCAGTGTTCCAGTTTCTTCATTGCCTTCCTCACCCTCGTCGGCAGGCTCTTCGTACACCTTCAGGAAGCCGTCGAACAACAGCGAACGACCCTGCGCCCGGAATTCCAGCGGGAAGGGTTGACCCGGTGCTTTGCCTGCATAGATGACCGCGCCGGTGACGGTGTAGAGAGCGGACGACATCTGCGAGGCGATGAAACGCTTCCAGATCAGGGCGTACAGCGCCGCACCGTCACCCGCCACATCTTTGGGCAGACGGTTCACATCGGTGGGACGGATGGCTTCATGAGCCTCCTGCGCGTTGGCGGTTTTCACGGTGTAGGTGGGCGGTTCGGGTGGCAGATAGTCTGAACCATGCTCACGGGCGATGTAATCTCGTGCTGCCGTCTGCGCTTCCGGCGCGATGGATACGCCATCGGTTCGCATGTAGGTAATCCAGCCCTGCTCGTAGAGTGTCTGCGCCAGTGCCATCGTCTTATCCGGTGACAGCCCCAGACCCTTCGAGGCTGCCTGCTGAAGGGACGAGGTGGTGAAAGGCGGCAGCGGGTTACGGGCTTTCACACTCCGTCCCGCTTTGCCCACCCACATCTGCGCCGTTTGCAGCAGCGTCATCAGTTTGTCCAGCGGTTCACGGGTCTTAAAGGTGCTGTCCGCGCCCTTGACCCGGTGCAGTTTCGCCGTGAACTCGCCGCCTTCGGCTGCCAGCTTCAAACCCAGTGTCCAGTAGGTTTCCGGCGTGAAGCCCTCAATCTCGCGTTCCCGCTCGACCACCAGCCGCAGGCAGACACTTTGCACCCGTCCGGCGGAGAACTTGCCATCCAGCGCCTTTGCCGCCAACGGTGAAGCCAGATAGCCCACCAGTCGGTCCACGATCCGCCGCGCCTGCTGCGCTTCGACCAGATTCACGTCCAGCGCACGGGGATGGACGACAGCTTCGCGTACTGCGTCCTGCGTAATCGCGTGGAACAGCGCTCGGTAGACGGGTTTATCTTTCGGCACATTTGCCAGCTTCAAGAGATGCCAGGCGATGGCTTCGCCTTCGCGGTCCGGGTCAGTGGCGACGTAAACCGCTTCCGCGTCTTTAATCGCCTTGAGCAGCTTCTTGACCACATTGCTTTTACCCGGCAGCACTTCATACGTCGGGCGGAAGTCGGCGGCAACCTCTACCCCCAGTTCCGTTTCGGGCAGGTCGCGGACATGTCCCAGACACGCCTCGACACGCCAACCGCTGCCCAGAAATCCGGCAATCTTCTTGGACTTCGCCGGGGATTCAACAATCACCAGTTTCATACTTTACTTTCCTCCTTCATCCAGCGCCGAATGGCGGTGCTGTTTCTCAAGTTTTGCGCCAGCGTTCGCAGCATCTGCCGGGCGCTGCGCCGTGAGATGGGCATCCAGTTCACGCTCACGTAAGACCAACCAGACCGGCCATTCGCGGAAGGCGTGATAGGCTTCTTCTTCGAGTGCCTGAAACGGATTGGCAGCCGTTTTTTTCGACACGGTTCATCCTCCATTAGGTAAATCCTTCTAGGTGGTCTGGAAGCGGGCAATCTCCCCTGCCGCCGGGCGGTTGTACAGATACCAGAGACCTTCGTCCTGGATGTCGAGGACGTAGTGGAAGCGCGGCAGCGCGGCGATGATGTCGCGGTGCTGCTGGTTAAGATGCTGGAAGGCGGCATCCTCGTGGAAGACGTTCATGCCCTGCCGCTGCGAGAAAACAACACGGATGGGGCAGTTCTCGAATACCAGCCGTGCTTTCCCCTGCAAAAAGATTGACATCTGTTGGTGGAGTTGTAACTGACCAACAAGTTGCGGCAGCCGCGCCGTTCGATCTGGCCGAGGTAGCCCGCGCCGTCGAGCGGTATCTCCCCAAGTCCCCATCGGAAACCGAAAACCGAGGTCGTAAACGAGCCAAACCCCGTTCTTGAGGCGGGTGTCCCTGGCTCGATTTTGTGTTGCTCAGGAAAGGAGCAGTGAGATGAACAAGCGAAAGACAGGTGTAGTGGGGATGGCAGGCGGAGGCGGCATGCCGTCCATGAATGTGCTGACGGTGGGGTTGGATGTCGGCTACGGGGTGGTCAAGGCGGTCACCGATACGGCGGAGATTAGCTTCCCATCGGTGTCGGGTCATGCCCGCGAGATCAAGTTCCAGGCCGAGACGCTGGCGAGCCGCTATCCGGGGGATCAGCTCATCGATGAGGAGGGTCACTGGTTCGTCGGCGATCTGGCACTCAATCAACTCCCGGCGGGCGAAATCCTGCGGCTGCGGGGACGCACGGCCAACGAGGCAACGATGGGCAATGCCTTCCGGCTGCGATTGGCAAAAGCGGCATTGGGCAAGCTGCTCGGAGGCAGCGTTGGCAATGGCGATGTCGTGCATTTGCGCCTGGCGTCGGGGTTGCCGGTCGATTACATGCGCGATGCCGGGGAGTTCAAAGCCGGGCTGGTTGGGCAGCATCGTATCCAGACCGACGCGGCGGACTTCGTAGTGAATATCACCGAGGTCATGGTCATGCCGCAGCCCTATGGTAGTGCCTACGCCATGATGCTGACCCCCGCCGGGGAGATCAATGTCTACCACACCTGGATGCGAACGGGCGTGTGTGATGTCGGGACGTACACTGTCGATCTGGTGCTGGATGACGATGGTGACTACGTCGATGCCGAAAGCGGCTCGGTCGAGAGTGGAGTCTACACCGCTCAGGAGCGCATTGCCGCCATGCTGGAGCGCGACTACCGCGAGAAGATTCCCCACAAGATCGTCGAGAGCGTCCTCAAGACGGGCATGTTCACCGCGCATGGCAAGACCATCGATTACCGAGGCGAGGTCGAAGAAGCCTTACAACCACTTCGCAGTGCGACCCTGAACCTGATGAGCGAGAAGTGGCAACGCGGCACCACCGTCGATGTGATTTACCTGTCGGGCGGCGGAGCCGAGTTGGTTTATGAGGAAGTCTATCGAGCCTATCCGCAGACCAAACTGGTGCCGCAGGCGCAGATGGCAAACGCTCGTGGCTACCTGTACTACGCCAATTTCATGGGGAGGAGCAAGTGAAGCTGACAGAGCCGGGTTGGACACGTCCAACCATTCGTCCTGACACGTCCGACCAGTTTCTTGAGGGAAGGAGGGAACCATGCCGAAGAAGCCGAGACGCGGTTACAAGATGATCTCGTTCAAAGCCTACTACGATAGCGACGCTGACATCCTGGATTGGTGGGAAGGCTGCACCGAAGGCGAGCGCAGTGAGGCGCTGCGCGACCTAATCCGGGAGCGATTGGGGCTGGGCATGAGGCCCGCCAAACGCCTGAGCATCCCGGAACTGAGCGTGTTGCAGCATGACACCGCCTGGATACGACAAGCCTTGTCCGACATGCCTGCCTGGTTGGAGAGTTACCTGCATGAGTTAGCTGCTCGTCCGACAGTGCAACTTACTCCTGCAGTACAAGCTCCCGCATGGGCTACAGGCATGGCAGACAACGAGAGCGAGCGCCGGTCGAAGCGCATTCAGGATCGGGGCTGGTGATGTCCGTCATACGTAGAGCAGAGGGGCGGCAGAGCCGCCCGGTTGCCGCGTCGGGGCGCGGCAACCACGCGCGGGGGTGGGGTGGAACACCCTCACTCTGGATGAGTAACTCATTCCACCCCCGCGCAGGCCAGCTAAATCGCTGGCTCCTCATGCGCCGGAGGGCTGCGGTGCAGCGGCCTGCGGCGCTGGCACCGAGGCGGCGGTGTGAGGCACACGCCGCGTCAGTGGATGCGGTGAGCCGCACCCACTGACCGCACCCGGTACCG
>JBGAGR010000075.1:0-28315 GCA_044226645.1 Aggregatilineales bacterium | reverse complement strand
GCCTGATCTTCCTCGGAACTGCCTAAAATCGGGCTGGTCGGATAACCCACTTCCTGCAATACCAGCGGACGATCCCCGACCAATTCGAGCATTTTGGGGAAGTCGGTTAAGGGTGCTGCGGGACTTTGCACATCGAAATTGGCTTCCAGCGGATAGTAAGTCATGATGGCGACATCACTGGCAGCAGTCAGGGCACGGATTTCATCCTGATACTGCTGTGCCCCGCCGAAGGTCACGGTCACACCCACTTTTATCCAGGGGGCTATCGTGTGTATGTAGGCGACTGCATCAGTATAAAACGCGGTGTAGGTCGCCCACTCATCGGGATGATTCCCCAGATAGACATCGACTTCATTGCCCACGGAGAGGTAATAAACATTCTGATTCAAATGTAGCAGCAGCGCATCCATGAGGGCGTGAAAGCGCTCCATCATGTGCGGCGAATCGAAAGGCACATCCAGCAAATCGGCAGGGGTCTCTTTGGTTGTGGTGTTTAAGACCTGTATGCCGATCTCAAAAACTGTATTGTAGGTCGCGGTGCGATAGTTAATGTCATTGGCAGGATCGTCAAGCGCATACTGTGAGGGTGAAGGTTCCAGCTTGCTCCATGTCTCCGTCGTGACATTTCCATTCACGCCCGTGTCATTGGTCAGTTGCAGCGCTTGAACTGCCCGCTGCACAAATTCGTCTGGTGAAGGCGGGGGTTCTAGCGGTGGGACAGTGGAAATCGCCAGCACAGGAATCACCATGTCCTGAGCCGAAACTGTATTCAGACTCAGAACGACAAATAAGGCGATAACCACCCATCCCGAATGTATCAGGCGACGCATTCTAAATATCATAAGCTCTAGTTAGGCCAGCCGCGCCGCCCTGCCGCGCCCTGATCGCCGGGACGACGATTGAGCGGATGTTCGCGCCCACCAGCTAAGGCACGTTTGGCTTTCTGAACATCACTTTCGTGCTTGAGCAGCACCGTGAGCGTCGTTTCCAGCGTGTGCTTATCCAGATTATCGGCATTGAGCATCACGAGCGATTTCACCCAATCAATCGTCTCGGAAACACTCGGATTTTTCTTTAAGTCCATCTGGCGCAGACTTTGAACAGCCTCAACGGCCTGTTGTGCCAGTTTGTTGCTCAACTCCGGGACGCGCATTTTGACGATACGCAGTTCAGCCTCATGCGAGGGATAGTCGATGAAGAGATATAAGCAGCGGCGTTTGAGCGCTTCGGAGAGTTCGCGCGTGTTGTTGCTGGTCAGCACGACGGTGGGCATATGTCGCGCGGAGATCGTGCCCAGTTCAGGGACAGATACCTGAAAATCGCTGAGGATTTCCAGCAGGAAGGCTTCGAACTCGGCATCAGCGCGGTCAATTTCATCGATCAGCAATACGACAGGTTCCGGCGCAGTGATGGCTTGCAGCAGTGGACGCGCCAGCAAAAAGCGCTCGGAGAAGAAGACATTTTCTTCTTGTCCCAAACGGTCTGCCGCTTCGCTCAAGGTCTGGGCTTTCGCCAGCACCTCACTGAGTTTGTCACGCAAAAGCTGGGTATACAGCATCTGCTTGGCATATTCCCACTCATAGAGTGCTTTGCTTTCGTCCAGGCCTTCGTAACACTGCAAGCGAATCAACTGGCGACCATGAGCCTTCGCCCAGGCTTTCGCTAATTCGGTTTTGCCTACACCCGCCGGGCCTTCCGTTAAAACAGGTTTTTCCAGCTTGTCGGCCAGGAACATCACAGTTGAAATCTCATCCGTTGAAATATACTGCTGCTCACCCAACGCCTTTGTGACCTGGCCTATGTCCTGAAACATTAAAGTGTGCCTCCATTTTCCATGATGTGCAGGGGAGAGTTTACACCCCGTCCCTACGAGCATACACCGAAACAGGAGGCATGTCGAATACAATGGGCTGTACTTTCGGGCAGGTCAGATCAGTTGGCTGATTACCATCATCAGGTTCACCAGCAGCCGCAGCAGCACGTGCGATTCGCGTTTGGGTTCCATGAAAGCAGTGTCCTCGATGGATTCGGGGAAGGATTCGCCATGATTGCGCGTCATCCCTGCTAACAAACACCAGGTATCGCTCATATAGTCTCTCGATTTCATGTTGTCGCTCCTTCTATTTTCGAGTGGCGGAACCATTACACCCTGACTTACGTCCTGTGGGTATATGAATTCCGTAAACCTTATCCCATGCTACAATCGGATAAAGTCGATCAGGATGGCAACGAAGCGGTGGGTTACGCCCGACCTCAAATCTGATAATTGCAGTGTAAGCAGTGTCCGTGACGGGTACGTGACAGACGCATGACAGGGAGAAGCCAGCGATGACTGATTTAAAACTCTATCTTTTCGGCACACCCCGCCTCGAATATTCGGGAACGCCCATCAAACTTGAGCGCCGTAAAGCGCTGGCATTGGCGGGGTATCTGGCGCTCTCGCAGAGGCCACAAAGCCGGGAGGTCGTAGCAAGCCTGTTATGGCCTGAATTGGATGAAGCTCATGCCCGCTCCGCCCTGCGCAGTACCCTGCGTGCCCTGACCGCGCCTGTACCTTTCGAGTGGCTCGAAGCAGACCGCACAACGCTGCGTCTGAAATCGGATCAACTATGGGTCGACGCGAACAGCTTCAGCAGCTTGCTAACCCAGCGCTGCCCACAGGGACACAGCGCCGACACCGTTTGTGATGCCTGCGCGGATTCGAATCATGAAGCGGCGGCGCTTTACAGTGACGATTTTATGGCAGGGTATCACCTTGACGGCTGCACCGATTTTGAAGATTGGAAACGTATCCAGCAGGAATGGCTGCGGCGGGAATTTGCCGATATACAGCGACGATTATCATTTTATCACGCAGAATCCCAGCGCTTTGAGCAGGCCATCAAACATGCGCATCGCTGGCTGGCTGTCGATTCGCTGCATGAACCAGCACATCGCCAATTAATGCGCCTGTACGCCTTGCATGGTCAGCGCTCGGAAGCGCTGCGGCAGTATAAGCAGTGTGTGGATGTGCTGGATGTGGAACTGGCTACCCCGCCCGAAGCCGAAACCACGCAGCTTTATCAGGCCATTCAGGAAAACCGTCCGACAGGCGATTTTCATAGCGAAAGCAGTAAGGCGGATTTTAGCAGTATCATGCCACCGCTGCCTTCGCTGATGATCGGACGGGAAGCCGCACTGAATGAGATGAAACTGCGTTTAGGTATGCATCAGGCGGAGATGCGCTCGACGACAGTCATTCAAGGGTGGCCCGGTGTGGGGAAAAGCAGTCTGGTCGCCATGATGGCGCATGATGCAGAAATCACTCAACAGTTTCCCGACGGAATTTTGTGGGCATCGTTGGGTGAAAACCCTGGCATATTTAATGAACTCTCGCTGTGGGCAGATGCGCTCAAGCTGAGCGATTTTGGGCGCGTGCGCAAAATCGAAGAAATCAGCGCCCAGCTCACGGCTGCGCTGCATGATAAGCGCGTATTACTCATCATCGATGATGTCTGGCAGACTGAACACGCACAGCCCTTCCGGGTAGGCGGTCAGTTCTGCGCGATGGTCATGACCAGCCGCTTAAATGATGTGGCAACCGCGCTGGCTCCTACCGCCTATGATCTTTACCGCCTACCTGTTCTGAGCGACGGCGCGGGGCTGGAACTGCTGCAACGGCTGACACCCGAAACGGTGCGTCAGCATCCCGACGACAGCCGCGAACTGGTGCATGATCTGGAAGGGCTGCCGTTAGCCATTCATGTGGCAGGGCGCTTACTGCACAGTGAAGCACATCTCGGCTGGGGTGTGCGTGAACTGCTGACGGAACTGCGCACCGGAGCCGGGATTTTGCAGGCGCAGGCTCCCAGCGATATGGTCAGTGTCGGACGGGATGCCTCGCCCACTGTAGCCGCTTTGCTCAAACGCAGTACCGATTTGCTGGATGAAGAAACACGCCAACGCTTCGCCTTATTGGGCTTATTCGTCCCCAAACCCGCCACATTTGATCTGGACGCGATGGCAGTCGCCTGGGATGTCGATGATCCACGACCCACCGCGCGGCATCTGGTCAACCGGGGATTGCTCGAACCCGTCAGCGGCGGACGCTTTCAGCTCCACGCCCTGCTGGTCTTACAGGCACAATCCATGTTAGAGGCCGAGAGCAATCGATTATGAGCCTAATGCCCACCTTCCAACAAACACAGCACCGGCTGGCGCAGCATTATCTGGATACCCTGCGACAGGCCAGCTATGCGATGCATAAAGGGCATGGCAACCGAGTACACTGGTTCAACCGGGTCGAACAGGATTGGGGACAGATTCGCCACTGGCAGGGCTGGTCAGCCAACGCAGCCCGAAACGAGCGCGAACGAGCGCAGTTGTGTCTGCGCTTTTCGATAGACGGAATGGAAATCCTGCGGGTGCGGCAAAGCCCTCCAGAGCGTATTGACTGGCTGGAGCAAGCGCTTCCGATTGCACAACAGTTGGAAGATGGTGCAGCCGAGCGCAGCATCCTGTATGAACTCAGCCACAGCTACTTTTTTATCAGTATGGGAGACAAGGCCAAACAAACGGCGGAACGCTTGCTGGAACTGGCACAGACAGCCGGTGACACATTCAATATTGGACGGGCGTGGTACATCATCGGACAATCCGCGATTCATGTCGGCGCGATGGAGGATGCCAAACACGCTTACCAGACAAGCGCTGCCATACTCGAAAAGATTGGTGCGGAGGCGGAGCTAGGACGCGCACTGCAAGGCGTAGGACGAGTAGCCCTTTTCACCGGTGATTTCCCGCGTGCCCATGAATTTTTCCAGCGTTACCTTACCATTGTCGAACAATCCGGGCGGGAGGCCGAACTCGGCCCGGCTTATATCACCATGAACCATGTCCTGCTGGCACTGGGCGATTTTCTACCCGCCAAAGACTACGCCGAACGTGCCGTTCACATCTGCCTCAATACTGGCTTTCAGCGAATGCTCCCCAGCGCGTGGTTATCTCTGGCGGCGGCGGAAACAGAATTACTCGAACTGGATGCTGCCAGCGATCACTATGAAAAAGGCATTGTGCAGGCACGAGCCATGAAGGCGATTTCGACCCTCATTGACCTGCTGCGCTGTCTGGCGGATGTAGAAATGCAGCAGGGGAAATATGCCGAAGCCTATGCGCATTTTCAGGAAGCCTTCACCCTCGCCAATACCGATCACATTCTCTATTATCTGTGCGAAATCACGGCAGGAATGGCACGCTGGCATGTTGACCAGAATCAACCAGACGAAGCGCGTGAATATCTGCGACAGGCCGCTGGATATGCGCTGGAACTCGGCAGCGATAATTTTTTCGTGAGCGTACTTGTTCCGGCTGTGCTGCTGTGGCAGCACATGAATCAGGCGGAATTGGCAGCACAATGGGCGGGTGTTTTAATGAAGCACAAGGATGTGGGCATTGCCCGGCACATCAACATCGTCCGGACTCGTTTGGAGCAGGCATTAAGCCCACAACGCTTCGAAACACTAGCTGAACAGGGCAAGCAGCTTCAATTGGATGCAGTTGTCAAAAACATCCAAACCTTATTGGAAACCCCTTAACCCTATTCCTTACGCACTTTGTCGTTCAGGCGGAACATAATCAGGCGAATGTGCATCAGAACCAGCACCACCATCACCAGTGCGTAGACCGGATGCGTGATGACCTGCTGGACAAGCTCTGATAACACGATGGCCTGTTCATTCGCCAAACGGACAGCCGCCGCCACCCCCACACCTAATACTGTCACAAGCACCGCGCGAATGAAGAAGCGAATCAGCATGATCGCGGTGAACGTCCATTTCTCGACGGTGTAGGGCAGTACCGCAAAATCATAGGGGACATTGAGCAGCCGCTGGGCGCGGAAGAGTAAATCCCCGCCTGTTTTAGCCAGTTCGCCAAGCGTCTGGTAATCGCTGGCGGACAAACCCTTACGCAGACGTTCGCGCATCGCTTTACGTCCACGCCGACGGGCTTTGCGCTGCGCCTCTTTGCGGAAGCGTTTATATTCCTTGTAGAAATTAAAATCCGGGTCGAGCCGCGCGCACAGCGTATCGTACAGCAAAGTGGCTCGTGCCAGCGTCAGATAATCGCGCGGAGGTGTCGCCAGATTGAAGCGCGAGGTGATATTGATGGACGAGATGAACATGTTGGCGCTGGTGCGTTCATACCAGGGCGAATGCTTGCTTTTCATGGCAAGAATCTGGTCATGAAAAGCTTTCTCGGTGGCTTTGGAAATGGCATTCACATCCATCGGCGGCAGTGGTTCGAGCATCGCCATCGAACACTGTGCCATCGCGTAGGGGTCTTCGTTGAGGAAGCTTTCGTAAGTTCGCGCCAAAATCGCGCGGCGCACATTGTTGATATAACCGCACGCGCCGAAATCAATAAACACCAGCTTGTTATTGGCCTGCACCACGATATTGGCAGGATGCGGGTCAGCATGAAACGCCAGATGTTCCAGCAAGCCCCAGTTATTGGCGTAGATCAGGCGGCGGGCAACTTCTGTCGGATCGAGATTCAACTGCTTCATACGCGCCAGTGCTGGCGGGTCACGCCGTTCGACTGCGCCGAGCAGTTCCCATAACCACATCCCGGTCACAAATTCCTGTACCAGCACTTCTTCGCTGGAATAATCGAAATAAATTTTGGGCGCAGTGAAATAATCATTTTTGAGCTTGCGCGAGCCGCGTTCAAATAATTCACATAATCGCGCTTCACGGCGGAAATCCAGTTCAGCAGAAAGCACTTCACGGAACTCCGCGCGTAAATCCTCAGTAAATCCGGGGCGTACCAGGGTCAGGCTTTCGACCAGTGTACCGAGCAAATCAATCACACGGAAATCCTGTTCGAACAGGTAGCGAATCCCCGGTCTGCGCACTTTGACCGCTACTTTCGCGCCACCGTCCCGCAAAGTGGCCTGAAAAACACAGGCAATCGAGGCCGAACCAATCGGCTCCGGGTCAAACGCCGAGAAGGTTTCGCCTAACGGTCTGCCTGTCGAACGCTCGATGATAGCAATCGCCTGTTCAGCCGGGAACGGTGGGAAATTGTCGAGCATATTGGCGAGTTCCTGACAGTAGCGCACTGGCAAGAGATCGAGACGGCTGGACATCTGCTGACCGATTTTGACGAATGTTCCACCGACGGTTTCGAAGGTTTCACGCAGGCGAATGGCGCGGCGTTCCTCCGAATCGATACCGCGCATACGATCCCAGAACGTTCCCCGCTGGAAAGCCATATAGGCACCGACCCAGACCCCAAACCGTCGCAGTGTCTTGAACATGCTGACTTTGGGGCGTTCCGGCAGCGTCATCTGACTCTGCATATACTCGCCCGTGATGTCCGATTTGGACTGTGAGCGGCGCGGCATTGGACGGACAACGGATTGCGAAGGCTCGTAGGGGGTATGTGGGATGAGTTCATCCGGCACATTCATCACTGCCGAATGGGGAATATCGTCCCAATCTTCGCGCACACGGATTTTGATGCGGTTGGCATTCACAGGGCGATTCTGTCGCGCGTAACTATCCGCAACCGCTTTACGCACCCGTCCAATGGTTTTCCCCTGTACGAGACGCGGCTTCATCTTACGCGGACGATGCCCGTTCAGCGAAGGCTTATGTGTTTGTAGTTTGATGGCCTCGGACACGGGCGCTCCCTATCGAAGACCCATCATCCGGTTCATACGCGACGTGATGCGAATCTGGCGGCGCACGATTTTGCGTGTACTGCGCATATTAAACAGTTTACCCAGATCACGCGGGACACGGCTGGACGCACGCAGCGATTTGGAAGCGGCTTTGCCCATATTCAGGCCAAAATCACGCAGCGCACCATCCCGCTTTTTCCGCGCGGATTTATCGCTAGCTTTGCGGAAGGCATTCGCGCCCTTGAACATCGAACGTGAGAGCCGCATGGATACTTTGCTCATACCGCGTCCGGCACGCTGCAAATCCCCCAGACCGCGCGAATATTTTCGTTTCTTTTTCTTGCCCATTTTCAGCACAATCGGGCGCAGGGGTGTAGTTTGCTGTTCATCCATGATTACCACCATCCCCGGAAGCGGCGTTCCTTCTTGCGATAGACGATAATCACCGGGACAATGATTTTGCCTTCCGCTTCCGCGCCTAGATTTTCCTGCACCTGATCGATCACATCCATCACTTCATCCATAGCGCCGCCCTTGCCGCGCTTCAGGCGCTTGATGACTTTTTGCTTCTTCTTGCCCAGCGATACAATAATGGGAGCCATAACATCCGCCGGTGTGTAGGTTTCTGCCGGACGTGTTCCCCCGTTGACGACTGCACTTTTCTCGCTCTCGTTGTCAGCCATACTGCTCACTCCTCGTGGTTAAGAAACTGTTATTCACTATATCCGGATTTCAAAACGTACGCAAAAAAGAGCGTTTTTGGATTTTTGAGGCAGAAATCAGGGGGTTAATGCAGCGGCAAAATACGTCTGCTGTTCCGCCAGAAATTGTAGGTCAGCCGTATACAGGGGAATATGTTCCAGATTCGAGCCATTTTTCTGCATGTAGGCAATCATCGCTTCGAGGCGTTGTTTCACCGTTGGCAGTAGTTCGCGTCGATCTTCAAGTCCATAGGCATCACAGAACAACTTGAGGCGCGATAAACGATCCGGTGTTGGATTCCAGCCGGAGTCGATACTATGCGTGTCGTTTGTCAACGGGACAAAACGATAAACCGCATAGGCGATGTCCCAAAGGCGCGTTCCCGGTGAGGCGCTATCGAAATCAATGATGCCTGCCAGATGACCATCGCGGAAAACACAGTTATACGGCGCAAAATCGTTGTGACAGATGATTTCGTGTTTCTGATATGGATTTGCCGGAAGTTGAAAGACCGAGTCTGGCGCGGGGACAAAATGCTGTGTGAGGTCGTGAAAGCGGCGCAGCAGTTTTGCAGCTTCTATGAGGATAGCATCCGTCTGCATGTATGCTTCGAGGGGATAATTGCCCACCTGTCCTGCCAGAAAGGACAGCCGTTCATAGCCATCCCCTGTATCCAGCAGGACAGGCGATTCTAAGAATCCCTTTTCGGTCAGGAAGTATAGCAGTTGATGGACAAAAGGCGACCACGCCCCGGTTTTGCGGATGACCGTATCGCCCTCTCGAACGACACGGTTACTGTTGCCACCTGTCAATTCCTCGTGTGAATCATCCATCGGAACTGGCTTTAATCGCCCATACTCACGCCGAGGTCGCGAGCGGATTGAATCCAGGGATGGTCGAGCGGCACAGTTTTGCGTTTGCCGACCACCTGATCCAACGGAACTGGCTCGGTTGAATCACCCCGTGCTGCCACCATCACGCCAAAAACACCCTCATTTATCAGGTGAGTGCAAGCCGTGCCGAGACGAGTCGCCAATAAACGATCCGCCGGCGAGGGAATACCGCCGCGCTGGACATGCCCCAGAATAGTCACACGCGATTCCAGCCCGGTCAGGGCTTCGAGCTGTTCGGTAAGGTGCTGGGTACTGGTCAGGCGTTCACTTTCCAGTGCCAGGAGTTCAGCTTTCGCCTGTCTACGATCCACCTTATCGGGCGATTTGTCCGCTCGATCCTGCGTGTGTACGATCTTATCCGCCAATTCACGCGGCATGGCACCTTCGGAGACAGCCACAATGCTAAATCCACGACCATCGCGCACGCGCTGTCGAATCGACTCCGCCACTTTCTCAACATCGTAAGGGATTTCCGGGATTAAAATCACATCCGCCCCGCCCGCAATACCAGCACCTAAAGCCAACCACCCGGCATTGTGCCCCATCACCTCGACCACGATAATGCGGTGGTGACTGTGAGCCGTACTATGCAGGCGGTCAATCGCTTCTGTCGCAATGGTCAGCGCAGTGTCATAACCGAATGTGATATCGGTCATGGCGACATCATTATCAATCGTTTTAGGCAGAGTGATGATGTTCAGGCCATGCTGCATCAGGTGATAAGCATTTTTTGCTGTTCCCCCGCCGCCCAAACAGACCAGCGCATCCAGATGATGCTTGTGATAGGTTTCCACCATCACATCGGTCATATCCAGCATTTTGCCGCCGATAGGCATTTTATGCGGTTTATCGCGGCTCGTCCCTAAAATCGTTCCGCCGACTGTGAGAATGCCCGATAAGGCATGACTGTCCAGCACAACGATGCGATTTTCCATCAATCCCCGGAAACCATCGCGGAAGCCGATAATCTGCATCCCGTAAGTATTCATTCCAGCTTTGCCGACACCACGAATGGCGGCATTCAGACCGGGGCTGTCACCCCCCGCCGTTAAAATCCCGATATGTTGGGTCACTCCTACACTACCCCCAGATCACTCGCTTTTCACCTGATCATCGGTCATACCGAAGCGGCGAGTGCGGTGATTATATTCTTCAATGGCTTTACGCAGTTCTTCTTTGCCGAAATCCGGCCAGTAAATCGGCGTGACATAATACTCCGAATAGGCTCCCTGCCAGATGAGGAAATTGCTCACCCGCAGTTCCCCACTGGTACGGATAATCAAATCCGGGTCAGGCAATCCACTGGTATACATGTAGCTGTTCAACAAATCTTCGGTGATGTCTTCCGGCGGCACCCCTTCCCTGACGATGCGCCGCACCGCCTGAACAATCTCATCACGCCCACCATAATTGAAGGCTACATTAAGAATCAGGCGGTTGTTATTTTTGGTGAAATCACAGGCATAGTCGATTTTCTTTTGCAGGGCAGGCGCGATCTTGTCACGCTGACCGATATGCCGAATTTGCACGCCGTTATCGCTCAGTTCCTTTAATTCCCGGTCGATGACGGTTTCCAGAATGGTCATCAGCAGCCGTACTTCCAATGGAGGCCGCCGCCAATTCTCGGTAGAAAAAGCATAAATGGTCAGAATTTCCACACCGAATTCCACGCAGGCACGGATGATCCGGCGCAGATTTTCTGTCCCTTGACGATGGCCTTCTGTACGGGGCAGACCGCGCGCCTTCGCCCAGCGACCATTGCCATCCATGATGATGGCGATATGCTTGGGCACATGTTGGAGGATGGGGGAATCACTATTCTCGTTAAGCGCGGGTGCAACCATGCCTTGATTACCTTTCGATCATGCAGCATCGGGTTATTAGAGGGTGGGTTCAATCATTCATCCTATACTACACCCACACCCCTAAAAAAACCTTACACTTTTATCGAAAGCTATCGTTCATCAGTTATCAAACGGTAATTTCACAACGCCAGACTCAGGGAGCAGGTGGCGAGAAATCACAGTTCCATGATGTCCTTTTCTTTTTTCTTTCCAGCCTCTTCAAGCAGGGCGATATACTGGTCAGTCAGCTTTTGCACTTCTTCTTCGCCGCGCGCCAGTTCATCTTCGGAAATCAGCTTCTCCTTCTCGAATTCCTTCAGATCGTCATTGGCTCCCCGGCGCACATTGCGGATGGAGATGCGTCCTTCTTCAATACGCTTGTGCAGGAATTTGACCAAATCCTGACGGCGTTCACGGGTAAGCGGGGGCATATTCAGCCGGATGACATCGCCATCATTATTGGGGTTGATCCCCAGATCAGACTGCTGGATGGCTTTTTCGATGGATTTGAGGGCGGTTTTGTCATAGGGGCGGATGAGGATTTGCATAGCTTCCGGCGTGGAGATACCAGCAAGCTGGCGCAGTTCTGTCTCCTGCCCATAATAATCCACGATCAGACGGTCTACCAGTGAGGTACTGGCACGTCCACCGCGTATGCCCTGCAAATCTTCCTCAAAGACATGCAGAGTCGATTTCATTTTGCTTTTCGCTTCATTGATAATGTCGTTAATCATGGTTCGTTACCTCGTTCAAAAATGGTCTAATTTCGCCTGAGTTCTGCCTTAAACAAGGTCATTAGTTATTAGTTTTCGGTTGTTGGTAATTCAGATGATTATCGGTAGGGACACGATATATCGTGTCCCTACCTGTCCGAACTCAAATGCCAACAACTAACTACTAAAAACTAAAAACCATGCTCAGGACTCAGCACTCAGGACTTTGCTGCGCCTTCCCAGCCCTGCCAGCCGCGCGCCTGCCATGCTGCATACAATGCAATCGAACCAGCAGTAGCGACATTCAGACTCGCCAGATGTCCACGCATGGGCAGAGCCAGTGTCATATCGCAGGTATCACGCACCAGACGGCGCATTCCTTCACCTTCGCTGCCGAGCACCAGCCCGATAGCGATATTCAAATCCACTTTATCAATCGGCGGCACTTTCGGGTCAGCTTCCAGACCTACCATCCAGACATCCTGATCTTTCAGGTCTTTCATGGTATTGACCAGATTGGTCACCTGCGCCACCAGCAGATATTCCACCGCCCCGGACGAGGCATTCACCACCGCTGGCGTAATCGAAACGCTGCGCCGTTCCTGAATAATGATGCCATGCACGCCAACCGATTCAGCGACACGCATCAGCACGCCGACATTTTGCGGGTCTTTCAGCAAATCAAGAATCAGGATAAACGGTTTTTCGCCACGCTGCTGCGCCAATGCCAGTATATCTTCAGTGTCGGCATAAGGATAATTGCCGACCCGCAGCACTGTATTCTGATGATTCGCACCGTTGGAAATGTCATCCAGAATGCGGCGCTGCACACGCTGAATTTTCAGTCCACGTTCTTTCGCCATATTGATAATATCGGCGACCATGCCTTTTTCTTCAACCGATTCGGTCAGCAATAGCTGTTCAATGCTGCGCCGCCCGGAACGCAGTGTTTCCATGACCGCCCAGTGACCGTAAACAAATTCAGCCATTAACCTGTCATACCTCGTTCAATCCATTCACGAACCTGCTGCTCGTGAATAGGCCAATGCTCATACGTATTATTTGCAAGCGCTCCGTGTATGGTTTCGTCTAACGCTTGCTCAATCCGGTTATCCGGTTCAAATGCCTCGTTCGGTAGCTGCTGGACAGTTTCATAAACTGTATTGTATGTCGTCTCAAAAGCAGCACAGACCGCATTCAAATCAAACCCCTGATACTGGGCAACTGCACGAGCATTAATCTCGTCGCCCGTTCCTTCAGGGTGTTCAAAAGCTTCTCCACGTACTGCTGCTTCGATTTCCTCAACCGGATACACATTCCAGTAGACCAGATGTGCCAGCAAATCTTTCACCGACCAGTATCCCACCGCACCAGGTTCAAGCATCTGCTCCGGTGTGAGACGCGCCAGAGTCGCCGTAAAACGATCATACTCGCTTTGCAGACGGCTTAAGATTTCTTCGCGGCTCAGTCGTTCTTCCATAAACACCTGATCCGTTAAATAGATGGTTTTTAGTTATTGGTTCTTAGTTTTTAGATTTTCCCTGATTTACCAAGAACCAATTACCAACAACTAATAACTAACAACCCGCCGATCAGGTCATGCAGGGCACATCCTGACCCTACATAACCTATGTCATTAATTAAATTCTACACCAGCAGGCGCATCGGGTTTTCGATCAGCATCTTGAAGGCCTGCAAATACTGCGCACCTTCCGCCCCGTCGCTCACCCGGTGATCGACACTGATGGTCACTTTCATCCGATTGCCAATGCCCAGCGTGCCGTCCTCTTTGACGACAGGCACTTTCATGGCTGTACCGACAGCGATAATGCCCGCTTCCGGCGGGTTGATGATGGCGCTGAAATGCTCGACATCATACGGGCCGAGGTTGCTGGTGCTGAAAGTCGCGCCAGTAATGTCCTCGATTTTGACCTTCCCTTCACGGGCACGGGCGATCATTTCTTTATTGTTCTGCGCCAGTGTGCCCAGAGCAGCTTTATCCGCATCACGCGCGACCACATACATCAGACCGCCGTTGGACAATGCCACCGCGATACCGATATTGAAGCGCTTGTGTCGCACCAGTTTATCGCCGTAGTAATGCGAATTCAGGTTGGGGAACTGCCGCAGTGTGAGCGCCGCCGCTTTGACGATCATGTCGTTGACGCTGATTTTAGCAGCACCCTCCGGCAGACTGTCGTTCAACTGCTTGCGCAGCGTCAGTACAGCATCCATATCCATCTCGGTGGTGACGTAGAAGTGCGGAATCTGCTGCTTGCTTTCGACAGTAACCGCCACAATCCGTTTGCGCATGGTGCTGATGTCAATGATTTCGACATCTGCGCCTTCTGGCAGTTTGCGTGTCGGAGCCGGTGCAATCCCCGCAGGCATAGATGCGGCAGTAATCGGAGCGGCAGCAGGAGCAGCACCCGGTGTGAAGTTTTCCACATCTTCTTTGACGATGCGTCCACTTGGGCCTGTGCCATGCACCTGACTCAGGTCAATGCCGCGATCTTCCGCGATTTTCCGCGCAACCGGCGAGGCTTTGATACGTCCGTCTTCCAGTACAGCAGCGCCATTGGATTTAGCAACTACCGCGCTGGGCGCACCCGCTTCAGCAGCCTGTACAACCGGTTGTGCGGCAGCAGCTTTTACTGGCGCAGCGGCGGGTGCGGCAGATGCAGCAGCTTTTTCGCCGCTTGCGCCCACCGTACCAATGACCATACCATCACTGACACTATCGCCCGGTTGAACCTTCTGCTCCAACAGCACACCCGCCGCCGGAGCTTCGACTTCAACTGTGGCTTTATCGGCTTCAACTTCAGCAATTACGTCACCTGCTTTGATGGCTTCACCCACCTGTTTCAGCCAGTTGAGCAGCGTGCCATCCATCGTGACGTTTATCGGTGTGGACATTACAACACCTCCTTAACCGCATCAAACACTTTCTGCGCGTTGGGCAGAGCCATCAATTCAATATCACGTGCGTAAGGCAGCGGCACATCCATCGCCGCCACGCGCTTGACAGGCGCATCCATATAATCGAAGCAGTGTTCCTGAATCTGCGCGGCGATTTCGCTGCCAACATTGAAATGCGGCAGACTTTCTTCCACCACCACACAGCGATTGGTTTTCCTGAAACTCTCGAATACCGGTTCGAGGTCGAGCGGACGCAGCCAGCGCAGGTCAACCACTTCGCATTCAACCCCTTCTTTTGCCAGATCAGCCGCCGCTTTCAACGACCACTCCACCCCGCGTGAGAAGGTCACGATGGTGACATCCTTACCTTCACGCTTGATGTCGCTTTTGCCAATCGGAACCAGCAAATCGGGGTCATCGCTCACCAGACCGGGCTTTGAATACAACCCGATAGCTTCCGTGAACAGCACCGGGTTATCATCGCGAATAGAAGCTTTGAGCATCCCTTTCGCGTCAGCCGGTGTCGAGGGACAAGCCACATACAGGCCGGGAAAATGTGCGAAAATCGGTTCCGGCGCATGAGAGTGCGTCGCCGTAGCCTGATCGCCCCAACCCGTCGCAGCACGAATCACCAGCGGCACTTTGAACATGCCATCGAACATATAGTGAATTTTGGCGGCGTGGTTGATGATGGCATCCAGCGCCAGAAACGCGAAGTTGATGGTCATCATCTCCGCCACCGGACGCAAACCCGCCATCGCCGCGCCGACTGCTGCGCCACCGATAACCATTTCACTAATGGGAGTATCACGCACACGCCGGGGACCAAACTCTTCCATCAGCCCCATCGTGACACGGTGTGTTCCCTGCCACGCGCCAACCTCTTCACCCATCACAAAGACACGCTCATCCCGGAGCATTTCTTCATGCAGCGCACTACGCAGCGCTTCTCGCATTGGTATATTTTTTTCAGCCATGCTTCCCTCGCTATGCGTATACGTTGCTAATCAAGTCGTCGTAGGTCGGTGCAGGGCTGTTGAGCGCGAATTCAACCGCTTGAGCAACAGTGGCATCAGCTTCTCGTTCGAGTTTCTTGATTTCCGGTGTGATGTTCTTAAAATGTTCTGTCAGATAGCGCTCATGCAGCTTCACCGGGTCTTTGTGTTCCACCCAGTCCTTCAGTTCATCTTCAAAGCGCTTGTCATAGGAACGGTCTGAAACGCCGTGTCCTTTATAGCGATATGTCAGGGACTCGATCAGTACCGGGCCATTCTTTCGGGCATATTCAACGGCTTCCGAAACGACATTGTGAACTTCGATGACATTCTGACCGTCTACGCGCCCCATGTCTTTCATATTGTAGGCAATGGCGCGTTTGTGCAGTTCCGGCTGACCGCTCGAATCTTCGATACGGGTTCCCATACCGACAAGGTTGTTCTCGATCACCCAAACCACCGGCAAATTCCAGATGGCCGTCATGTTGAGCGATTCGTGGAAGTAACCATTGTTGGTGGCTCCATCGCCAATGAAGGACAATACAACATTTTCTGTGTTGTTATAACGTTCCGCCAGAGCGATCCCGGCTGCCAGCGGCAAATGACCGCCGACAATGGCATATCCGCCCCAGAAATTCAGATCGCGCTCGGCAAGATGCATCGAACCACCTTTGCCGCCGCTCGTGCCAGTCTTTTTACCCATCATCTCAGCCATCACACGGTTGGGATCAACCCCGCGAGCTAAGGCAATACCATGATCGCGATAGGCAGTAATCACGTTATCGCTGGGCAGCAGCGCCGATAATGCGCCAACTCCCGTTGCTTCATGACCACTGTAGAGATGCAGATAAACTCCGGTGATTTTCTTCTCGTGATACAGTTCATCACAGGCTGTCTCAAACTGCCGGATCAGGTACATCTGCCGATACCATTCGAGCAGCGTTTCTTTCTTCAGTGTCGCCATCCGACAACCTCGCAAAATAGCAGGGCAGCGCCCCGCGCCAACAGAATAACCTGTCCATTTTAACGGATAGTTAGAATTTAGTGTACCGTGAAAGTTTACCGCAAACGGTATTCGTGGGGCAAACGAAATTGGTCAGGGTGTAGAAGATTGTAGTCCGGTTATCGTACAGTAGGTATAAACCCAACATTGTGAAGTATATTCCCCTTTTTCATATCGTCGAAAATATCGAACAACGTTATACTGACCCCAATCAGGCTAGATACTGCGGAGTCGTTTCATGCTGCCGCCAAACGCCACGTCATACAGTCAGGAATTGTTCGCCCATACCCAGAATTTTCTGAAAACGTGCCCCAAAACGCTCTGCGAAGAAATGGCGATTTCAGGTTCAGTGGCGCGGGGTGCTGCCGATCAATACTCGGATTGTGAAGTGGGTCTGTGGTCAGCCACACTTCAGCCAGCCGATGCTTATAAATCATGGCTAGAGTCGCTTGGGAATGATGTCCGCTTGATGCGCGAGTCGCCAGATGGGGATGAGGCGCTTTATCTGGAATACGATATTGATGGTGTGAAGCTCACCACCATCTGGCAGACATGGCATAAACTGGATAATGCAATGGCGGCAATAGAGTCCAACAATCTGCCCCATGACGAAACAGCTCCCTGGATGCTGTCGCACCTGATTCCAATCGGCGATACTCCGCGTTTGAAAGGCTATCAGGCGCAGGTAAGCAGCTACCCGGATTCGCTGCGCTCTACCCTTATCGAAGACAAACTGCGTGTGTGGCGCTGGCTGATAGGGGTTGCCGATGTTTTTCTTGGGGAACCTGTCGCGCGGCGTGGACAGCTATATGATTTACGAAGACGGCAGCTCATGACCATCCACGACGTCTTTTTTGTGCTCTTTGCTTACAACCATCTGTGGATGCCCGATTCCAAATGGTTCGGTATAGAAGCCGCGCGAATGGCGAAGAAACCGCTCAATCTGCTGGAACGAATTGATATACTCCTGACCGAACGTGAGCCTGTTACACTGCTGCAAACCATGCGCAGTTTGCAGGTCGATACCCTGAAAATTCTGTCGGACGATTTTGCTGTCGATGACCTCATCACCAAACTTGAAGCCATCGTGATCAAAAATGAGTAGCCAAACCTCGAAATAACTTCACCCGCACTTAGGGTCGCAGAATACGCGCGCGGCGCAGCGAATCTTCAGCCTGCACCATCAATTCATCAAACATCGTGAAGATAGCGGAAGCCTCGCCAGATACCAGACGGGCACGTCCGCGTGCGGCCTCACGCAGTAAATCGAGCATTTCCCAGGGGTTATCGTCTCTGCCAGAAACAATCATATTGACGACTACACCACCTAAAACGAGCGGCAGATAGACATAACTCAAGTCGGGTTGACCCTGCCCCGCCATCCACATCAGAACACGGTTGGCAAAACTGATGCGCTCGGCATGATCGCCCAAATCTTCTTTCACTTTGGGAGTAATGACACCAAAACCCAGCAGGATGGCATCATATAACGCGGCATCAAACAGATACTTTGTCACCAATTCGCCGCGATCCAGGTCTTCCAGCCTTTCATCATGTGCCAATACCTGACACAGGGTTTCGAACCAGCGGCTTTCCTGCATGGCAAAACCGGGTTCGAGGTCTAAACCCTCATCCAGTGCATAGGTCATTATTTTGGCAATCGCCAGCACTTCACCCGGATGCAGCGGCATTCCCTTCTCAGCAAAGCGATCATCAACTGCTTTTACAAGTGGTTTTAAGATAACGGCACCCCCCAACCGGGCGGCAACCCGCAGCGCAGCCGGGATTTTGGCCTGCACCAATTGGCGTTCTTCCGCCATTTCTTCATGTGTCCACAGGCTCTCATAAATCGGCTGCAAATCCTGATCGAGCGGCTGAATGCGTTTGGGCGCAATATCGAAGTAGGTGGTCATGATTTCCGCCGACTGATTCCAGGTATGCGCGGCGAATTCGACTTCCCGCAGTGCATGGAGCTTCATCGAAGAAACGCTCAATACCGATGGAGGCGCACCACCGGTTGGCGGACGGACGGCGTTGCCCTCTGCTGCGGTACGATAACGCACCGCTATGCGTACAGGAAATTGTGTACCGGGCTGCGTTGGCGGATGCGGAATAATCGGGACGCGCAGCACACCCACTTCGCCGGGACGTAAACCCAGCGCAACGATTTTCTTGGGAGTGTCAATGACGACAGGATCACCCTTTTTATCGGTTGTCGGGAGCTGCAAGCCCACTTTCACCTGCATACTCTGGTCAACCATGTTTTGCAGAATCAGCACCACTTCGACAGGCTGGTTAATGTACGTTCGCCGGGGAAATATACCCAGAGCACATTGGAGATTCTCCATACTAATGCGCGTGCCCCCGGTGACTGCGCCCAGCACATCCGGGTAAAGCGGCTCCAGCTTTTTAACAGGTTCCCTCATCATAAGCAAATGCCCAATATCTACACGTTTACCATGCAAGCAGCCATATCGTCAGATTACAACCCACAAACTCATTATAGTAGAATCAGATGGCCTGTGCCCGACTGTCATCCGAAGAGTGGGTAAGAGGTTCGTTAATGTAATGTTTGAAAACACCGAAGAATTAACGAAAGGTTTGTAATGAGTGCGGACGAACCTCAAACTTTGTTCTTGCACAAGGCTCATATCATCTTGACCTGATATAAAAATTGAAGGTGCATCCCCGCAACAAAGTTCAAACCAGATGTCTTCAACAGGAGCGTTTTTACACGGCATCATACTCAACAATCTGAAGCAAATATTTACCTTGCCCAGCACGTAGTAATGCGATACCTCCGAACATCGCATGATTCGCCCTTGGAGTCCAGCAGTTTAGGTACCGGAGATATTGACATAAATCCAGATTCGTCATACCTTAAGTGTGAACGTTCACATATCAAAACGCTTCTTTTAGCTGTAGAAAGGATAAACCATAAGCCAACCTCGAAATTGGGTCTTTTAATACTATTGTTGGAAAAGATCGAGACAACCCCATCTTCAAAAATGTGGAGAAAAAATGAATACAATAAGAATGTTCATAAATCGTTCCTTATATTTTGTTGTTCTGTTCGTTTTGCTATCAACACTATCCGTACAGGCACAGAGCGCGAATTTATTAACGAACAGCGACATGGAAGGTGGCACGACCGGTTGGTCTGCCTTCGGTGCCGGGTCACTGGCCTCTAACACGAGTGTAGTTCATGGTGGGACGCACTCGATATTGCATACAGGTCGCACGGCCTCGTGGAACGGCCCCCGACAAACTGTGACCACCGTCTTAACAAATGGCAGCAGTTACACCACGAGCATCTGGGTGCGGACGCAAAGTGGAACACCGAGCGCCAAAGTGACGCTCCAACTGACCGCTAACGGGACGACATCTTACGTTACCCTTGCGCCAGCTAAGGCGGTTAATTCGACCAGTTGGACGCAGTTGACAGGCACCGCAACCGTTTCATGGAGCGGAACGTTGTCGAGCGCGAATCTTTATGTGGAGACAGCCGCCGGAACCGACAACCTCCTTATTGACGACGCTTCACTCACCAGCAATACGTCCGGCGGGACATGCTCGCTTCCTTCGACCTTCCGCTGGACATCGACAGGCGCGCTTGCAACCCCGAAATCGGGTTGGGTCTCACTCAAGGACTTTACCAACGTCATATATAATGGTCAGCACCTTGTCTACATGACCACACACGATACCGGGTCGACATGGGGTTCGGCTGCCTTCAACCTCTTCACCAATTGGTCTGACATGGCCTCGGCTACCCAGACCGGAATGACGAATTCGGCAGTTGCGCCGACGCTCTTCTACTTCGCTCCAAAGAACACATGGGTTCTTACCTACCAGTGGGGCGCTACCGCCTTCCGCTATAGGACATCGAGCAATCCCACCAACCCAAATGGATGGTCAACTGATTCTGCGCTCTTCTCTGGAACCATTTCCGGTTCGAGTACAGGGCCAATCGACCAGACAGTGATTTGCGATGGCACAAACTGTTATCTGTTCTTCGCCGGGGATAATGGAAAGATATACCGATCCAGTATGGCGATTGCGAACTTCCCAGGCAACTTTGGCACTACATCAACCATCGTATTGAGTGACACCACGAACAACCTGTTCGAGGCCGTGCAGGTCTACAAAGTTCAGGGAGCCAACCAGTATCTGATGATTGTCGAGGCGATAGGAGCAAATGGACGATACTTCCGCTCATTCACGGCGACCAGTCTATCGGGTTCCTGGACGGCTTTAGCTGCAACCGAAAGTAATCCTTTCGCTGGCAAAAGCAACGTTACCTTCAGCGGAACCGCCTGGACTAACGACATCAGTCACGGTGATCTGGTTCGCAGCAATCCCGACCAGACCATGACTGTCGATCCATGCAATCTGCAACTGCTTTACCAGGGACGCAGTCCCAGCTCTGGCGGTGATTACGGTCTGCTGCCGTACCGCCCAGGTCTGCTCACGCGGCAATAATCCGTCCACGTGGTCGGTCTGAGGATCGACAGCCTTTAGCCTTTTGGCAGAATCGCTGAAGCTCCTCAGCACCGGCACATGGCAGGGGTTAGACAATCTCCTCCCCTGCCATAATCCAGAACATAACTGTGTTTATTTTGCACACCCAGAGGGCGAATCCAAATTCGTCCTCGCTAGAAAATAAGCTGCTCTAAGCTTTTTACATTCAACTTTAGACTCAGGTACGCAGATACGACGCGCCATTAATGTCCACAATCCCGCCTGTCAGAAATTCCGCACCCGCCGAGGCTAAAAAGAGCGTGGTATAAGCGACTTCATCCGGTGTAGCGATACGTCCCAACGGGCTTTGATTGCGAATTTCATCACCGCGCACCGCCAGATAATCGGTTGCCATATCGGTTTCCACCCATCCGGGCGCAATCGCCGTCACATAGATTTTGTGGGGAGCCAGCGCCTTCGCCAGCGATTGACTCATGGCGTTCATACCCGCTTTGCTCGCGCCATAATCCGGCGCTTCCGGCTCACCCCGAAACGCCCCGCGCGACGAAATATTGATAATCCGTCCGCCGCCGTGATGCATCATATGCTGCGCCGCGCAAAAGGCCGCGTTCGCCGCGCCGATCAGATTAGTTTGAATCGTCTGCGCCCATCCGGCCTGCCACTGCTCATAAGTCATTTCGCCAAAAGCGTTCTTGGCATAAATCCCGGCGTTATTGACCAGAATATTCAGTCCACCCAATCCCTTAATCGCCTCATTGACCATTTTTTGAACTGCTGCCGCATCCGCCATATCGCCTTGAATAAGGATATGACCGCTGCCTTGCATCAAAGCCAGTGTTTCTTCCGCTGCCGCTTTATTTTTATGATAATGCACCGCCACACGCGCACCTTTCGCGGCGAACTGCTGCGCCACTGCCCGTCCAATACCGCGTGAAGCACCTGTTACCAGTACGCATTGATTTGTGAAGTCCATCGGTTTTTCCCTTCGTTATACTGGCCTGAGCGTAACACGCAGATAATAGGCTATTTTTCTAAAACACTCCAAGTAGGAGGACATAACCAAGTGCGGTTGCCAGTACCACCATCAACCCATACCCTATTTCGCGGAAACCAATCACTTTGGGTACAGTCGGCACACGGCGCGCGGATAAACCCAGAGCGGCACGTATCAACAGGACTAGCAAAGCGAGGACAGTCAGCCAGGGAACCAGACTGTAAAACGCGAAAACACCGACAATGAGGACACTTATCACATGTGCAAGCAGCACAGGCAGCGGCGAAACCGGACTGCCATGCTCCAGACTGAGCCGCGCTCGTACATAGAGAATGGAAGGAATCGCACGCGCCACAAGAATCAACCACACGGTAAAAGCGATGGTATAACTTCCCTCACCCGCCAGAACAATCGCCGCACCGGACGCAGCCAGTGCCGCCGGGCCAGCCAGTTCAGGGATAAGAGACCGTCCGCGATTGAAGGCATCATAACCAATTTGTAGCGCCATTAATGGAGAAACCAGTACAAACGGCAGCAGGACTTCCCAACGTGAACTTAGAACCGCGATACCAAACCCCGCGACAGCGATGAATCCATACAGCAGGACGAATCGCTCTGCCACTTTTGTCCGCGCAAAACGCCGTCGTCGTCTCCAATCAGTAACCGTCATCTTGAAAGGCTGGCGCATCAAAAACAGCCCGAACATCCCCACCGCCAACGCCAATCCTGACCACGACGGATAGAGCAGCATCCCCAATACAAGCGGTTCCAGCAAAAATCCCCATCCGCCATGTTCAGCAGGCAGGGCAATGGTTCGTATCCGTATTTGAGCTATTGTGGTCATTCAACTTTTATCCGCGAAACATCTGAATCGTCTCCAGGTAATGTTCCGGCAGGCCAATGTCATAACGCTTGCCATCCATCATCAGGCCAAAGAACCCATCTTCCTGACGCAGCCGATCCAGAGCCGAAGTCAACTCAAATTCACCGCGCAGACGCACATTATTTTGAATATGTTCTTCCAGATAATCGAATACCTGTGGTTTGATGATGTACTGACCGAACACCGTTAGATATTCATCATCATTCAATCCCGGCACGCGCAGATTCTCGCGGGCGTATTCAACCGTTGGCTTTTCAGCAAATTCGGTCAGACTGAGCAGGCTGTTTTCATCTGTCCAGAAGCCCGTCACAGTACCAAAGTTCGCCAACTCCGCTTCGGCTGTCCGGCGCACACCAATCACACTCACGCCGTGATGATTAAACGCTTCCACCAACTGCTGCGCGCACGAACGGTCACTTTCTGAATGATAAAGATGATCGCCCAACATCAGCAGAAACGGCTCATTTCCAATCACATCCCGCGCGGAATAGATCGCATGTCCCAAACCTTCCTGCGTCTTTTGCACCACAAATTTGACCTTCTGCCCCATTTCCAGCAAGCGCTGGGCATACTCCTGCGAAGCGCGTGAGAGTTTATTGAAATTCTCAATCGATACCTGCTGGTTGAACAGGAATTGGAAAGCGTGTAAATCATCCTGTTGGACGACGATAATCACTTCTTCCATCCCGGCATTGAGCGCTTCTTCCACGTTCAGTAGAATCGCGGGCTTGGCGATACCATCCCGGTCAATGATCGGGAAAAGTTCTTTCTTGGTCGCTTTGGTCGCGGGGAACAGACGAGTCCCAAAGCCCGCCGCCGGAATCACCGCCTTGCGCACCTTTGCCCCGGCATACAATGTCAGCTTGAGGCCGGACATCCCCAGATCACGCTCGATGATTTCGATCACCGCCTGTTGATCGGCCTCGCTGCGGGCGACGAACTGCGCCGTACCATCCCCCTGTGAACCGACCCCTTTCCCGCCCCAAACATGCGGCTTGAGCGGCTCGTATTGCAGCACACGATTCAAAACCGGAGCCGTCAATTCTTCAGGACAGGCCGGAGCAGCATAGCGGTTAAAGAATTCCTGCGCCTCGCTCATCAATGCGCCCAGCCGTTCACCATTCGCTTCTAACAGTGCTTCCAATGCCTGATGCGTGATGCGCTTGTTGATCGGCCCCAGTAAATCCTGTACACCCTGTTCGATTTCATTCCGCGCAAAGGGGAAGCAGTGATTTAAATCCGCCAGGATTTTCTTGGTGTTTTTCCGCGCGTGCAGATCGACAATCACGAAATACAGATTGTCCTTCACCTGTAATTCGGTTGTATCAATCCTATCTCCGTCGAAGGTCATTAATATGGGACGATTGCCGAACGCGCAGCCCTGATCCATCCGTCCGCAGCGCGAAGGGGTCAGGATTTCACCCTGATAGGCCATCTCCATTTCGCCGCGAATGGTCATTTTCAGGTCATAGACACGGTTGAAAGCCCGCGCGGTCAGAACCGTAATCGCCGCGCTGGAGGATAAGCCTTTTTTGACAGGCATATCGGTTTTGTAGTTATCGATCACCAGTCCGCGTACATGGTAATGTGTCAAAATCTGGTAGGCCACACCCGCGATATAACTCCAGAAACCGCCCTTTTCTGCTTCCGCCAGCAGCGCTTTCGGTTCCATCGGGATTTCATACGGCCCATGTCGTTCGCCATCTGGCGTGGTCGAGGATAATACCAGTGAATTGGGATGCGGCTGAACATCGGCAAAAATACCCTGATTCGTGCCGGTGATAAGCGCATAACCTTTTTCGATTTCGGCATTGGTGCGGCGGTAGCCTCCCGCCCAATCGGAGTGTTCGCCCAACAGGCAGATGCGGCCTGGAACAAAGATTTTCATTGTATAACAGCCTTTGGCAGTGAATAATCGCTATCGTGAAAAAGGGGCGATTATGCATCACCCCAATCTCAAATCCAATTACGATTATAACCGATATGACTGCTTACAAATGTGTATGAAAGTCCCTCCCTGCCTGCGGGGAGGGATTTAGGGTGGGGTACAGATATTTACGGTGTCCAGGACTGTTGCAGCTTCTTCAGCACCAGCGCATTGACGGTTGTACCTTTCACATTCACCACATCGGCGTAGGCAAACACATAGATATTGCCGTCCGCGTCTACCTGAACATTCTTGGCACGATCCAGATCACCGCCTTTGGTCGTCCACTGCGCAACAAAATTGCCCTCGGAATCGAGCTTTTGCAGGAAAAAGCTGTCCAGCACATAAATATTGCCATCCGGGTCAACCGCGATTCCGAACGGATCAAAGAAGAGGCCGCCACCGTTGCGACTGGATTCACCGCCAAATTGGGCTATAAACTTGCCACTGCTATCCAGCTTATGGACAACATGCAGAATCGGATCGGCAACATAGACATTGCCATCGGCATCCACCGCAATATCTTCCGGGCGTGGGCCGAATTTACCTGTATCATCCGTACCCTTGCTGCCCCATTCGCCCATCGATTTGCCGCTGGTGTCGAACTTCTCCAGATAATGTTCACCATGCGCCGGGAATTTATCAATATAAATATTCCCCCACTGATCCGAGCCAATAAACGCCGGACTGGTCGATGACTCGGTATCCCAGAGTCCCAGAAAATTGCCGCTGGTGTCGAATTTCTGAATGCGTTTATTGTTGAAATCCGTGACGAAGATATTGTCCTGCGGGTCAATCGTCACGCCCAGGGCGAGACTGAATTCGCCGTCATCCGTACCAACCTCACCCCACTGAGCGACGAATTTGCCATCACTGTCGAATTTCTTCATGCCAATCCCGGTCTGATTGCTCACATACACATAACCATCACTATCGATGCCAATGTCGCCGGGGCTGATGAGCACATACTCGCCGATAAAGTTGGTCTGCCAGAGCAGCGTCAAGGGTTGGCTCGGTTCGGGTGTCACTTCGGCGGACTGCGCATTGATCGGACGCAGCGAAAGAACAGCCATAAAAAAGACCAGTACTATGCCCACGCCATACGATAAAACTTTCCAGAATAGCATCTTCATTTCTCCTGAAATTGAACTCTCGTCTGTTTATCGTATGCAATTGTTGAGCAGATCGCTTGTAAATATTTAACCAGTTGCCAGTTGCAGGAGCGATTGAGCATGTGCCGGATGCTCCGCTTGTACACGCCGACGCAGCCGCAGATAATCCGCCGGGTTGCATCCGGTAAAGGCTTCGAAGTCCTTGTAGAAATGCGACTGGTCGTAGTAGTGGGATTGATGCGCGATGGCCGTCCAATCCGCAGGTTGGGCGGGATCAATGTCATGGAGGACATGCTGAAAACGGTAAAGCCGCGCCAGCGCTTTAGGGGTCGTCCCGACCAGACGATTAAACTGCGCGATGAGGTGCTTCTGACTCATGCCAATCTGGTCGCTCAGTGCGCGGATAGACAGCACACCATGATTTCGGGCGATTTCGGCAATCGCAAATTGCACAGCATCCATAGCATAGGGCGGTTCGCACAGACGATCCAGCAGCAGCCGTTCCAGCAGATCGAACCCCGCCTCAATGCCTGGCGCATCATACAGCCGTTCACGGATTTCCGCCGCGAATTGTCCCCAGATCATATCCAGCGGCACGACCTGATTATGCAGTTCGGATAGCGATAGGCGCAAAAACGGATACGCGCCGCCCGGTTTGAAATCCACCATGAAGAACTGTGTTTCTTCAGGCCATTCGATGACATGATACGCGCTCCACAGCCCCACCGACCAGCTATCCGTACAGGCAGTCAGTGGAGTCGCGTGTTCGCCTTCATAACCCTGGAACGCGCCGCCGAAATTGATTTTCAGATTCATCCAGGGGATAGGCCATATCTTCTCGCGCGGATAGGGCATCGGCTGGTCGTGGTAATACAACCGGGAGATGTATCGATTCAGTGGAGCAGTTGAAATTTGTCGTAAGGCAGTCATAGCGCGAGTCTATTTTTCTGCGCTGGAAGTGTCAAGTCCAGACCCTTAAGGCTTTTTCACTGTCCACTTACAGGCGTGGGCAATAGTCAGCAGTTGAAAGCCATATTTTGCCACAATGGGCTGGCTCATCGCGCTGGCATCAATGGTCAGATAGCGGACTCCGCGCTGTCGTGCCTCCTGTGCGCGAACTGAGAGCAAAGCCGTGTACAAGCCGCGCTTGCGATAGGCGGGTAAGCTCGAACCACCCCACAGCCCCGCGAACGGATTGCCCTCATGGAAGCGAATCCAGGCCGCGCTGGCGGGAATACCATCCGCATACGCCAGATACATCGAGAGATAGTCGCCGTTATGCGTGAATTCCTCGGTCAGAATTTTACCCAGCATCTCATGACTGTCGTTCCAGACCTGTTCCAAAATCTGCATGGCTATCATAATCTGAGCCAGGTCGGTAATCCGCCTCACATCAGCATTCACGGATTGAAAGAGTTCAGCAGGCGCGTTTTCCAGATCAAGCGCCATGATCGCTTCGGGTTCTTCGCACTCGAAGCCGCTGGCAATCAACCGTTCGCGCAAATCCGCTGGTGTGTCATAGTCGAAAACTTTCCACTCGAAATCCTGACCAATCGCTTCGAAGTAAGCAATCTGTTCACGAATCACCCGGTCTGCGTTCGATTCATCCAGGCGAGAATAGATCACCGCGCCTTCTCCCTCACCTTCGGCAATCAACCGGGTCACATCCGGCGTATGTTCGGTACGCATCTCATGATAATGAATATTTTTTCGCTGTTCCTGCTCATAAAGCGCCAGAATATCATTCATGGGTATGCCTCCCAATGGCTGAATCATCCATTTGCCGCTAACGCTTCTTGTGACGATTCGCGCGTGTAGTTACGCAGGCGCGGATACTTCCAGGCGATCCAGCCTGTAAGCAGCACCGTCGCTATCCCACCTGTGATAATGGCTATCGGCGCACCAAATACAGACGCGACCAGACCCGCTTCTAGTTCGCCGAGCTGCGGCCCACCCATAAAGAAGATCATATTCACGCCTGTCATGCGTCCGCGCAAATGATCCGGTGTGAGCAGTTGGCGCAGTGTCGCCCGAATCACAGTGCTAACCGTATCACCCGCCCCGACCAACGCCATGAACAGGAAAGAGAGCGCGACTGAGGTCGAGAGGCCGAAAAACAAAGTCGCCAATCCGTAAATCGCCACGCTGACCAGCAGCACCACACCTTGCTTCTCGATTTCCTTAC
>JBGAGR010000074.1:0-29010 GCA_044226645.1 Aggregatilineales bacterium | reverse complement strand
GCTCCTGTGTATTTCCCGGATGTCTGAAATTCCAGATACCAGTAGCCGACCACTCCCGCCGCTGAAATCCAGTAGTTACCGACCAGATTGTTGACCAGCAGCGTTAGTCCGATTATATAAAAGGCAGGTGGTAAGGCTGGCAGCAGGATTTCATCGAGATGCGATGGATTGAAGGCGAGGGCGAACAGCAGCGCCGCCAAACCCGCACTCAAGAGCATGAATATCAGTGCCCCCAGACTGCGCAGGAACGGAATCCGCCACGCGCCTTCGGGATAACTGCGCCGCAAAGCGTCAAACTCTTCTTCGCGCTCGATGGTCATCAGATGTGCGGCTGCTAATCCCGCGCCCAACGGCAGTATCAGGACACAGGCAGCCAGCAGTTCATTTCCGCTCGGTATACGATTCTGACTCATCCAGATCAGCCAGCCGAGGATGCCGTAAGCTGGGAGCAGCAGCGCCGGAATGAGCGAAGCCATGCCGAACACCACCCGCGCTTCATAGTAAGCGATATTTCTAGTGAGCATGGGTGTTCATCCACTCAATGATGGACTTATTGGAAAGGCTGCTGAGGGTATTGGCATTCGCCCGTATGTCTTGCAGCAGCGCTTTGAGTACCGCCTCGCCCTGCTGCTGATAGATGTCGTTCAGGGCATAGGCGATGCTGTAGCGTTCCTCATCCGAAACTGAATAATAGATTTGGAAAGCCGCTTCGCCCTGGGGAATGCCTGCCTTGAGCAGGGTTTGTATCTGCACGGCATCGCCTTTTCCCTCATTATAGGCGTGCAGGAAGTAAGCGACATTTTCCGCCAATTGTGTATTACCCTGCCCAAAGAGACTGGCGACCATTTTGGCTTCGGTGAACAGGAATCGATTCGAAGGACTGCGCGGGAAAGCCGATACATACAATGGATCGACCACGACAGTTAAATCATCGGCGGTAGCGGGTGTGGTCGAGCCGAAAAAGTCATCGCTGAAGCCGCTGTCCAGCACGAACAGATTCAGATGGTGAATATCCGGGTAGAACTGCTGAAGCTGCTGCATAGTCGGCAGGTAGTCATTTTGAACCGTCGTATGCGCCAGATCAAGCTGGGTTTGAATAGTTATCAGATTGACCGGATCGATATTTTCTGTGACCAGTTTGGGTGAGGCCATCAGTTGAACCCAGGTGACGGCTGGTGAAGCGAATTGTGCTGCATCACTGGACGATAAATTCGAAGCGAACTGCAAATCTCCAGCATATTGAACATGCAGCGAGAAAGCGACAGGCTGCGACAGGAGGCAGTCCGGGGTCAATCGATCCGGGTAGAAAAGGGTGCGCCCAACCAGGATGCTTCCGGGAATCGGATACCAGGCGATGGCGCAGTTCAGGTTGATGCCTTCCGCTTTGATGAAATCCTCGGCTTGCGGTGGTCTGCCCTGAGTGATATTGCCATACCACCAGATGCTTCCCTGATAGGTCATGTTGACGGTCAGCGTTTCCCCCGGAGCAAGCGGTTTTTCCGGCAGCAGGCGCACATAATCGTAATCGCGCTCAAAGGGGATATTCGACTTAGTGATGTCCAGTTGGTGATTGAGCGAAAAGGCTAGTTCGGTCAGTGGCTCGTTACCCCGATTGGTAATGTCCATTTGCAGCGCAAAAGTTGGCTTATCAAAGCTGCTCAGGTCAAGCGTCAGATCATAGCGGGTGGGGGCATAGAGCATATCAGCAGGCAGTGTGAAATAATCCACATTTTTGTCTGCCATGAAGCGCGAACTTTCATCATCCCGTGCGTTGACCGTCTGTATACCCGCACTGTAACCCACTGCGCCGATGATGACCAGTCCGAGCGAAAGAATCGCGATAATCGTCAATATAGGCGAGAAGCGATGTGTCCGTTCCCGTGTGATCTTCCACAGGACGACGCTTAACAGCAGCACGAGCGCGCCGATATAGGTTAGATGCACCATTGCCGGAAATGCACCTTCCGCCAGCCGTCCCCAGACCATCGAATAACTATAACCGCTCCATCCGTTGGCAGTGAAACTGAGCAGCAGTGACCAGGGGAACAGTTTGGTGTTGAGGCTTGCCGGGATAAGGGCACTGCCCAACCAGACCAGCGCGAACAGCGGATATACCCAACGGTTGATGCCAATCGTGATCGAGATAAACGCTGTCAGCGCCGCCGAGAGGCCAAAGACCAGCAGTGTTTCCAGCAGGAAAACGGGCAGATTGGCTATGAATTCCGAGAATGGCCCCGCCGCGAATGTCATCGCAATCGGGACGAGCAGCATAATCGCCATCGCGGTCATCACGGCTGACCAGCGTCCTATCAGCACTTCACTGCCAGTTGGAAAAGATTGTTCCAGCACCTGTATGCGGTTGCGTTGGGCGCGGGAGAGGACGATTGCCGCCATGACCATCATCGCCAGACTTCCGGTTGCCGAGATATTAATCGGGAAAGCCGAAAGCAGCAGCGATTCAGCCGTTTCGAATGACCGTGAACTAAAGGTGCTGATTGTCCACAGGGCGAACAGCGCCAGCAGAACCCAGTAGCTCCAGTGCAGGCAGATCATGCGCAGTTCAAGTTTATAGACCGCTGCAAATCGATTACGCATAACTGGCCTCCGTTTCCTGCAAGCCAGACATTGCCGCGACGTAGCCATCTTCCAGCGTGGGTGATACATGCTGTCCGCGTCCCAGGGGATTTTCTTCTGCTACTAACCGCAGTTGCAGCGTACCGTTAATCGCTTTGCTGGAAATGACTGTGCCCTGTTTTTCGATTTGTTCATATTCCGCCGGGCTGATTTCGACTTCCCACACTTTGCCCTGTGCTTTGCCGACCAGTTCTGATGGTGTGCCGTTGAAAATGACGCTGCCGCGATTGAGTACGGCGACATGGGCGCTGCTGGCTTCGATGTCGGCGACGATGTGCGTCGAGAGAATCACGGTGCGCTGACCGGATAAGCGCGCCAGTAAATTGCGGAAGCGAATCCGTTCTTCCGGGTCGAGTCCGGCAGTGGGTTCATCAACCACCAGCAGTTCCGGGCTGCCGAGCAACGCCTGAGCAATCCCCAAGCGTTGCTTCATCCCACCGGAATAACCACCGACTTTGCGCTTGGCATCGCGCGTCAGGTTGACCTGTTCCAATACCATTTCGACTTGTTTCTGACGTTCGCCGCGTGGGATATTTTTCATCGTGGCGATGTAATCGAGCATCTGGTAAGCATTCAGGCTCTTATAGAAGCCGAAATCCTGCGGCAGATAACCCAGTACCTGACGTACCGCGCCGGGATCGCGCTCGACATCATGTCCCTCGACCACTACTTGCCCGGACGTAGGCCGCAGCAGGGTGGTGATGATCTTCATCAGTGTCGTTTTACCCGCGCCATTCGGGCCGAGCAGGCCGAACATGCCGCTGCCGATGTTCAGGGAAACATCATTCAGTGCGCGGAATTTTCCATAGTCTTTTGTCAGATGGACGATTTGAACATCCATAATTCAATCCTCGCTGTTTTTACAGGGTGTGATGTAAGGGAGACGTAAATCAACGCGAAAAGGTTTAATCGACTATCGAATTCACAGAATAATAGTGTTTATTGATACAACGGCTCAATACCAGTTCCCCCGTAAGTCTGGTTGCTGTTATCCCTCGGAGACGCATAGGTAAATGCTTTACAAAAAAAGAAATTTGTGGGATTATGATGCGTGATAGCGAATAGAAACGGATCGGCGTTAGATTGCAAGGCCCTCTGGTGCGTCTGCCTCCTACCCACGTAACTAACCCTATCAAGAATCGTATGTTTTGTTCTGACAGGAGTCTTGTGTGAATAAGAAGTTGTATGTTGGTAATTTGCCATACAGCACCGCCGAGGATCAACTTCAGGAGTTATTTTCCCAGGCCGGGGAAGTGACCCAGGTGATCGTCATTAAAGACCGGGATACTGGTCGTTCAAAAGGGTTCGGTTTTGTGGAAATGGAATCGGAAGCCGGCGCTGAGGAAGCAATTAAGCGCTTCAACGGCTATTCGATGGGCAATCGTGCGCTGACTGTTAACGAAGCCCGCCCGCGAGAAGAACGCCCGAACAACGGTGGTTTCCGCCGTGACCGGCGTGATGAAGAGCGATATTAATCAGCTTTTTGCGATTTTAAAACTCGCTTTTTACGAGGGGTGGATTACTCAATCTGCCCCTTTTTTGCGCCTTATATCCGTGTGATAATCCAGCGCGAGAGGCGCAGCGCTCCCCAGATGGTGAGGGTTGGCATAAGCAGCGGCAGGGCGAACTCCGCCACAAAGCGCAGCGGCCATGCCAGTGGAACCATGCGCAGTCCATTCAGAAATAGAAAATAAAAGAACCCAAAAGTAATCATGCCCAGCACAGCGGAAGCCCGTTTGCGCAGGGCGACCCCCATCATAATCCCCACCGCGCCGATCATGAAGGGTTCCAGCACCATACGAATGAGCGATGTCACCAACCCCAGCACCATCGCTGTGCGCGCCAGCAGTGCATTGTCCGCCAGAGGCCAGATGGTGGCATACTGCGAAATCAGCAGGGGCATACTCAGGATCGCCGCTGCTGTCAGCAGCAGACCGAGGTCTTCCACCTGCCGCCAGATAGAAGCGGCGATTTTGCTGGCGAGAATGGTTTCCAGCTTCATCGGTGTAACCCGCAGCAGATTGAGGGTGTCGTTCTGGTATTCGTCTGTCATGGCATCACAAGCCGCCACACCAATCGACAGCAGCGCGTGACCATACATGATGACGGCGAAGGGAAAGAGTAAAATAGAGGCGGTAATGGCTGGCAGCGCCAGATCGAATATGAAAGGCCATTGCAGCGAGAGGATGACCAGAAAAACCTGTACCAGAACCGCCCGTTTCAAAAAACGCAGTTCGGGCAGGATCGTTTTCCATGCTGGCCCAAGCTGACGGCGGATAATCGGATTCGAGCGCCGCGCCCAGACAGGCAGTTGGTTATCAATTTCAACCCTGCTGCTCTGGATGATTCGGGTGAGCCTTAGGTCACTTGAAGTTTGTTCCACAGGTGATTCCATTCTCGCGCATATAATGCCCATTATACTCAAAAGTGAGGCGTTTTGTTCAAATTAACGCATTCCCGCCGCTTTTTATTGGCGCTTATTTTGGTCTTGCTAGCCGCGCTTTTCGTTTCAATCGTGGCGCTTCAGTATGTGTTTTCGCTGGCGACTCAATATTACATGCAGGTGAATCAGGTGCGGCTTGACCCGTTTGAGTTGAATCATCCATTTTCGTCTGTAGAACCGCTCTTGCCCGGTCAAAAACGGGTGATCTTTTTTGGCGATTCGCGTGCCGAGCAGTGGCCTGTGCCGGATGATCCCGCTTTCCAGTTCGTTAATCGGGGTATCGGCGGCGAAACCAGCGCACAGACGCTAGGACGTTTTGCCGCGCAGGTTGCGCCTTTGCATCCCGATGTGGTTGTACTTCAGATTTGCATCAATGACCTGAAGACGATTCCGATTTTTCCGGACGAAGAAAGCATTATCGAGGCGAATTGTCTCGCCAATATTCGAGACATCATTCGGCAGTCGAATGAGATCGGCGCGACGGTGATCCTGACGACTATCTTCCCGGTTACGGTGGCTTCAATAGAACGCCGCCTGTTTTTCTGGTCGGATGCGGTGGCCCGTTCGATTCGTGTGGTAAACGGTCATCTGTCTGAATTAACTGCTGACCATGTTCGGCTGCTGGATACCTATGCACTGCTGGCAGAAAATGGCCTGACGCGCCCGGATTACGCGGCGGATACGCTGCATCTGAATGCAGATGGTTATGCGGCGCTTAATCCGGCGCTGCTAGAGGTTCTGCGGGGGGATAATCCTACAAAATAAAAATGCCTTATCCAATTGGGGTAGGGATACGAAATTTCGTGTCCCTACGGCGGAATTTCACATAACCCAAAAACTGGCGATTACACCACCGGCATTCGTTGGTCGAGCGTAACCTGCGCACCTTCAAAATCGAAGCGGAAATCCATGCGTGCCAGACCCTGTTCCTGTAACGCCGCGGTGATGGCGGGTTGGAATTCTTCATGCGCGTAGAGCATCAGGAAGCCGCCGCCGCCTGCGCCCGTGATTTTACCCGCCCGCGCGCCTTTTTCCCGCGCGGTTTCGTAGGCGGTATCAATCTGACTGTTGGTGATATTGCTGTTCACGCCGCGTTTCTGTAACCAGGCTTCATGCATCATGTCCGCGAAATCATCCAGCTTACCCGCCTGAATGATCTCCAGCATCTCGGCACCAATGGCTTTGATGCGGTGCATCCGTTCCAGTGTCGCTGGATCCTGGTCTTTACTGGCTTTGGATTGGCTGGTGAGAATCTTTTCCGAATTGCGCGATTTGCCCGTATAGAACAACATCAGGCGGCGTTGTAAGGTTTCCAGAACACCCGGCGGTGTATGCACTGGCTCAACTATTGTGCCTTCTTTGCTGAAGCGGATATAGTTCAATCCGCCCATCGTCGCGCCGTATTCATCCTGCTTACCGCTCGGCAGTTGCAGCTTGTTGATGCTGATGTCACAGGCCATCTCGGCGATTTCCTGTTTGCTCATCGCGCGTCCATCCCATGCCGCCAGTGCGGTAATCATCGAAACCGCCACTGCGCCAGAACCGCCCAGCCCGGTTCCCGGCGGGATTTGCGACGCTAAGAACACATCCAGATTTTCAGTCGGGTTAAATTCGCGCAGAACGGCTTTTGCTAAACCGAGTTCACCATCTGTACTAAAAGCGGTTCCCGGTTCATGGCGATAAAAGACGCGGAAGTCCGACGACATAATCTGAAGTGCGTCGCCAACACCCCGCGAAATAAAAGTGTAGATGTAACGGTTAATGGCGGTACTCAGGACTGCGCCACCAAATTGCGTATAATAAGCGGGTAGGTCTGTACCACCGCCGCCGAAGCTGATTCGTACTGGAGCGCGGGCAATGAGAAGCAATGGAGCCTCCTGAGATGAATTGAAGGAATCGAAACTGAGTCTATCATAACGGATTTATGCGGAAGGCAACCACGAGAAGTCGCTTGAAGGCTGCAAAAATTTCATAAAAAATTCGGACTTGTTAGACTTTCTAGCGTGTATAAATGACATCAACATTTGACATGCCGCCTATAAACCTGTAAAACAAGTAGAGTTTTGCGGGTTCGAGAAATGCGATTTTAAAGAAACATTATGATCAGGCGCTTCATTCGCTTCGTACTCATTCTTATGCTGCTTGCCCTTATCTTTGGTGGAGTGGGCTATTACATCATTACGGATGACCTCCGTCGCAGGACGGAAAAATATAACCTGAGTGTTACATTAGCAATTGAAACCGCTGTGCAGAGCGCATTGTATGATGCTACGCGGACGGCAGAGAATGACATACCGCATTACCGTCTGATTACGCTTGGCGAAAATGAATTTTTGGCGGATGTAGCTGCTAAATACAATACAAACCCCGATGTACTGCGCATGGCAAATGGCCTTGCTCCAACCGTTGAATCGGGTTCAGGACAGCAGATCATCGTTCCTGAAGGGGTTCAAATCCTGACACCACCCCGCCGTCTGATTGCGATTACGGCGGTTGATGGTGATACCCTGCAATCCATTGCCACGCACAATAATCTGTCGCTGGATGTTATTCAGATGGACAACCCAATTTTAGCGCAGCGCGGTGTTCTCCCCGGCGATATTGTCTTTGTCGCGCAACTGCTTTAGAAAATAGTGCATTGTGATAACTGCTATAGTAGGATAATAACCTTGAGACCTGTACGAACGGTGCGCAGCCTTGCGCCTATGACCCGACCTTTGCGACGGAGCCGGATGCGGCGCGTGGTATCTGTTCTATTTTGGACAGTGGTGGTGATGGTCGCTTTGGTGGCCTGCGATACCACTATTCCTACAGCCCCGCCTGTTACCGTCAATATCACCGTTGTGCCAAATACAACCGCATTGGGCGAGGCTGTTCATGAAGCACTGGTTATGACCGATGAGTTTAATATCGGCGCGACAGAAACGGTTCTGGCGCAGGGTGGTGTAACGCTTACGCCATCCCGCACACCCACCATTACCCTTACACCCACTGTTACGCCCACCCGTTTTGTGACACTCACCCCAACACCGACACCGAGTAATACCACCACACCAACTTTTGCGCCGTATCTGACCAATACGCCAGGGGCAGTCGGAGATTCCACCAATGGCTGGCTGCGCATCATCAATGCATGGCGAGAAATTTCGGCTACAGTGCAGGAAAATCCAGTTGATGTATTTATCAATAATGAGCGGGTCAGTCGCGCGCTCTCTGTGGGACAGCAGACGACGTATTACCGGGTGCTGGCTGGCGCGGTTCGCGTCACACTGCGTCCGGTTGATCCTGATGTGAGCAATGTCATCACCACACCGCCGCTGGCGAGTACAGTCGTTGATATTCTGCCGGGAGGCATTGCCTCGGTAGTGGCGGTCAATCGGGGTAAGGGTCTGGAATTGATCCCGGTTTCGGAAGACCCGGCACCACTGCCATCTGGTATGGCGCGATTGACTGTTTTGCAGGCCGCTCCCACTTTGTTGGAATCGAATCTCCTCATACCCTCGCTGGGACGCGCACTGGCCTATAATCTCGTGCCCGGTTCGCTGGTTGGGCCGTTCGATTTGCCGCTGGGAGATTATCCATCAGCGCTGTACGATTCCGAGAATCCCGATCAGTTGATTACGCTTCTGTCGGATCCGGTTCGTCTGTCGAATCGGGTCAATTACCTCATGGTTCTGCTTGCTCCCAGTTCATCGAGTTCCGGCCTGGTTGACGTGATGTTCTTCAGCGGCATAACGCGCAAGCTGGATACCGATTTAGGGGTGCGTTTTGTTAATATTTCGACCCGCAATGTTACCATTCTGGTTGATTCGCAGGTTCAAATCACATCCTTGCCAGCCGGTGCGATTTCGGACTCTATCCCGGTATCGATGATGGGGGCATCCCTCATGATTCGAGATGACCAGGATCACCTGCTGGCACAGGATCCCCTCGGCCCCTGGACAAACCCTGACGAACAGCGCAGCGGTAAAATCGTCATGCTGACGGACAGCACGATACAAAGTGAGCCGGTTCCCATCACGCTGAGAACTTTATCGCAAAATGCACCCACGTCTGCCATTAATGCCAATGTTCGCCTGATTCATGGGCTGCCCAATACGCGCCCGCTGACGATTCAGGTGCGTCCGGTACGTACAAAGACGACCATCAATGTTCTGGGAACACCGCAGGTTGAGCAGCTCGCTGAAGACGAAGTGCCCTGGATTACGCTGGGTGATGCTACCCAGCTTGGGTCAGCTTCAACTTATGCCAGCCGCACGCCAGAAATCTATAATGTGCGTGTTGTCCTTAGCGGCAGCAGCGATGTCATCGGCAACCCGATCACCGTTCAGTTATTACCGGGTGGCGTTTATGACTTTATTGCGCTGCCGGGTGGAAATCGCGGCTCATTCAGTCTGGTGCTGCTCGAACCGGATACACAGATTGGCGGTGGTGGCAGTTCGTCCGATAATGCAACAGCGGTTTCGGAAGCCGTGAACGCCACCCTGACCGCACAGGCTCCGCGTGTCACCGCCACACCATCCCGTGCGAATACATCAACGCCAACGCGCACACCCGTTGCGACCAATACACCGCGTCCGTCCAATACACCCAGTATTCTTCCAGCCAGCGTTCAGGTCAAACCGGAACCGCCGCTGACCGCGCTTGATACCATCACGGTTACCGGACAGAATTTTGTTCCGGGTAAGCTGTATGCCATAACCATCGACAATAAAGCCGACATCATTGCTAACGGCACCATCAATGCGGATGGTTCATTGTCGGAGGTCACGATTCCATTGAAAAGTGATCTTGCACCGGGCAGCCATACCCTGAAGTTGTGTGTGGACTGTGTGCTGCGGGGTTCGCCGCTGGTGCAGTATGCGGTGTTTGTTGTGGCTGACCCGAATGTGACGGCAACGCCCACGCCAATACCGTGAGCAGGATGGTTGTTAGCTTTTCGCAATTTGCCGGGAGCAGGATAGGGCATGGCTGAACTGAGTATGGAATTCCTGAGAAAGAACACGTTATGCTGAGAAAGTTGTTTTCGTTTGTCACCATCACTATCGTGTTGCTTCTGCTGGCCGTTTCAGCCATCAATGAACCGGTAGCAGCGCAGGCACAGGTGAATATCGGCAATCTGCGAATCGTCAACGGACTGGTCGGGATTGGGCCGGTGGATGTGTTTTTGGACGGAGACCGGGTAGCGTATGTCTTGAAGCCCACAGAGGCGACTACCTACTACTTTGTCCCGGCAGGCAGCCATCAGCTAACTGTCCGCGCGGTGGGCGCAGACCCGCTCTCGGTTCCGATTGCGGATACGCTGATTGATCTCGCTCCTGATGCCAGCATGACCGCCGTCGCTTATCAACGAGTGTTTGCTAACCAGACTTCACAGACACCCCCCACCATTAATCAGGCGGGTGCATTTTTCCTGATGAATGATGATCGCAGTCCGATTCAGGTCGGGCGTGTGCGGCTGGCGGCTGCCCATCTGGCAGTAGGGACACCCCAGCGTATCAGCATCGGTTATCGTTCTGGCGAAGCCTTACTGTATCAGATCGGCCTTGCGAAACCGTATGGCACCATTGATATTGATGCTGGCTCACAGACATTGGCGGTTATTGATGCCGACAGCCCGGATTTGGCGCTGCTGGCAAATTATGGCGATTTCAGTTTCTATTCCAATACACTCTACACGCTTATCGTTGTTCCGGATGTAACCCCACCAGTTGGAACTGCTGGTTTTGTGGGGTCTGTCTCCGCTACGCCCGTCATGTTCATTATCAGCGCACCGCTTATCCCTCCGGCAGGTCAGTCGCTTCGCTTACGAATTATCCACGCCGCGCATGATACCGCTGTGCTGGATGTGTATATCGATGAACGCCTGGTCGCCCGCCGCTTCAATTACGGCAAATATACTGAATATCTCGAACTGGCAAATTATGGGCATACCATCACGCTGCGGCGCTTTGGTGACCCAGCCGATGCCCCACCGCTGGGACGCGCTGTTTTTACCATTAACCCGGAAAATGAGAGCCAGATCAACTGGACTCTGCTGCTGATTAATTCAAGCGCGAATGCTGCCCTGCCAGCCGGGGAACCCGGCGCAAATGCTCCAGTAATCATTAATACCCCGGGCGGCGATGTGACGGTGGCTATTTTGCCGGATAACATTTCCGCCACACAGCGCGATTATGCGCGCGTGCGTGTCATTAACGCATCCGATGGTGTTCAGTCGGTGGGGCTGTATACACCCGCTTATCCCCCGGTTGAACTGCCGCCGGGGACTAAACCGACTCCGACTCCTGTCCCCACACCGGGACTCGCGCAGCCGATTACCCTGACTGATCCTGTGTTATTCGGTGTAGAAGCCAATGATCGGGAAATCCCGGTGGGTCTGTATGCCGAGTTGAATTTTGTACCTGAAGGTGGACGGAACAACCTGAAACAACTGCTCAACCAGCAGATTGTCAGCGGTCTGGTCTATACCTATGTCATCATGGGTTCGCCTGCGGGTAATCCGCCTATTCAGGTCGTTACCTTCCAGGATTATGGCACAGGTGTACCGCTCGAACGCCAATATCTGGGCATTGTCACCAGCAGTGTGATTAATGTCCGCAGCGGTCCAACGACCAATTCTTCGACACCAGGCTTCCTGCGCCGCGACGCACAGATCAGTATTCTGGGACGGAATGCCGACAGCACCTGGATTCGAGTCCGTTATAATGACCCGGCAACCGCAGTTACAATTGATGGCTGGATTTCAGCGACGGTGGGTATCAAGATAACCCGCCTGGGTACGCCCGTCACCATACCGGCGCTGCCACTCTATACCGGGCCATAATCAGTTTCAAATAGGGAGTGCTCAAATCGGGCGCTCCTTTTTGTTTCAGTTTTGTGATAACCCTTTGCCAATCAGGCACAAACCTTTCTCTAAACAATTCCCAACCAAAAGTAACCCCCTTCTTTTGTTTCGCGTATCAATGGGACGTGTTATACTGGCCTAATGATGTCCGATTCACAATCACTCACACCGCCCAAATGGGTAGAACAGCTCCAGTCGCGCGGCCTGGGAAACGCTCTTGGTGTCGCGTTGGATGTGCTTGAACCTTTGGGGCCGCTGGGAGCGCAGTTGGTTTGGGTCGCCCAGCCCGTATTGAGTGTCTATCTTTCCCGCGAGATGCTCGATGATTTAGCTGAGACGCTGGAATCGCCCGGCGGAATCGGGCAAATACGCGAATGGTTGGAAAAGCGAGGCGACGGTGGATAGCACGACGCAGAACTTAACACTCCTCATTTTCCTGGTAGCGCTGGCGATCAGCCTGCTTGTGACGCTGCTGGTTCGCCGCCATCCCGATTCGTATGTGCTGCGTGACATCCCAACCTATAAGAATGTGCCTTTACTGGTTGGGCAGGCTGTAGAAGCCAATCGTCCCATCCTCGTCTCATTGGGTAGTTCTGGTTTGGGCGGTGCTACGACGCTGCTGTCGCTGGCAAGTGCCGAATTGTTTTATCAGATCGCCGGGCGTGCTGCCATCGGTGGTACAGCGCCCATCCTTGCTGTCAGTGATGCCAGCGCACTTCCGTTGGGACAGGACACATTGCGCCGGGCATATGCCTCACGCGGGATGCTCAGTCGTTATCAGGGCGATAGTGTGCGCTGGTATCCGGGTGGTGCGCGGTCACTGGCCTTCGCGGCAGCGCTCACAGCCACTCTCGGCGACGATCATGTCAGTTCGACTATTCTGGCAGGCAGCTTTGGCCCAGAACTGGCTCTGGTGGGTGAAGCAGCAGCGCGCCGTAATCAGGGCTTTATCGCGACCAGCGATCAGTTGGAAGGGCAGGCCGTCGCTTTTGCCATGTCTGACCAGCTTTTAATCGGTGAAGAAATTTTTGTTGCGGGGGGGTATCTCGGCGGCTCACCATCCCATATTGCCAGTATTGTGACTTTGGATACTTTGCGGGTGGTACTGCTGGTCGCCATCATCATTCCCACTGCGATTGCATTGGGCGACAAGTTTCTTGATGGGCGTTTCAGTCTGGCGATTGCGCGTGTAATTTCACTTCTACAGGGAGGCGGGTAAACAGTGGCACGTCTCGGAGCAGCCTTTGCATCAGCAATTGCTATCGGTTTCGGTTTTTGGACACTAATTGGCTTGCTGGCGGGTGATAACGCGGGTATTTTCACCGTGACCACCCGTGTCTTCTTACAACTGACCGTGATTACGGTTGCTTTTACCATTCTCATCGGTTTACTGAACTTATTCATCGTGCATTTCAGGCGCATCACCGGACGCAAGGGCGGCTGGTTCTACAGCCTGATTCTGCTGCTCAGTACACTAACCGTTCTGATCCTCACGCTGCTGGAACGCGCCAACGTCTTAACCGGACAGCCATCGCCTACAACGGTAATATTAGAGAGTGTTCAGGTTTCGATAGAATCGGCGTTGGCGGGACTGGTACTTTTTGCCCTGGTTTATGGCGCGGCGCGCATACTCCGTCGTAAGGTGACGCTGCCGGGTGTATTATTCACTGTGGTGCTGCTCATTCTACTGGTGGGGGCGCTGCCACTTTCAGGCGCGAATGTGCTGCCCGGATTTCGGGATTGGCTGTTGGCTGTGCCAGTGAGCGCCGGAGCGCGTGGTATCCTGCTGGGGATTGCGCTGGCCACAGTGGTGACGGGTGTGCGTGTGCTGATTGGGCAGGATCGCTCGTATCGGGAGTAGGTTAGGTAATGAACGACGACTTCAACATGCTGCGCCCCAATGGCGACGATGACCAGTCGGATAACGGCCTGGATTGGCTGAGTTCCCTGGATTCTAATGATGCTGATACCGGGGCAGATGATTTGCCGCCTGCACAGCCGGATGATCCGCTCTCGTGGTTGCAGGAATATGCCGAACCGGAAGCCGAATCCGAGGTTGAACAACCAGCGTCCAGCGCTGACCTGGATTGGCTGCAAAGTGACGAATTATTCGAGTCGCTGTCGGACGAATCGGAAAACCCGGATTGGTCAAAGAGCGCCGGGATTTTTGATACTGCCAATACGGATGAAACCCCGGAACCCGTTGCGGATGTGCCGCCCTGGTTGAAAGAAAATGCCCCTGATCCGATTGCCGCGTTGTCCGATGCCGATTTATTTTCCGGTTTGGATGAGGCTTTAGGGCTAGGCGGCTCGCCCGCGACTAAGGAACCCGTTACGAATAATACGCCTTCCTGGTTAGACCAGGAACCCGGCGAACTGGATGTCTTCGCAGCGGATGATCTCTTTGCCGATTTCAATGCGCCGCCTTCGCAGCCTGCCGCTGACGAGGATGAGGACGCGCTCCCCGACGAAGACGACATCATGGGGCAGCTCAAACTGACCGATACCGGCAGCGCCAATTGGTTTGTCGATGCCGATGAACAGCCTGCCGCCGATGAGGTGCCAGACTGGCTGCAAAGCCTTGATGATGTACCCGAACCGGAACCCGAAGCGGAACTCCCCGTTGTACCCGTAGAAGCCGAAGCCGTTCCGGCGGATGATGATTTTCTGGCGGATTTGTTCTCCGACGTTGAAGCGGATGAAGATGACCCATTCGCAGAGAAGCAGCCTGCGGCTTTTTCTGGCCCCGGCAGTTTTGACGCTCCTGGTTTGCAGGATATTGATAGTTTGCTGGCTTCTTACGACAGTGCGTCCAGCTTACCGCAGGGCGATACTTCCAACCTGTCGGATGCTGATTTTGACCGCCTGCTTTCCGATGCCGAAGTTGAACAGATTAGCAGCCGCCGTCCGGGCGATGAACGCCGCGAGGCACTGCCAAATCTTTCTCCCGATGCGCCGGATTGGTTAGCTGAACTGGGTGCCTCAGTGGGTTCGGTGGACGAAATGTCTGCCGCCGCGATGGTGCGCAAACAGACTCAGAATGAACGCTCGCTGGATGACCTTTCAGATCGCCTGTTTGCCCTGCACGAAGCCGGACAAGCACTCCCTGCACCCTCCGACGCTGGTTCAGCCGAGGTGATCAAAAATCTGCTCCCCGGCGTTAACCAGTTGATTCCTGCCGCGCCTATCAAGACCGGACTACCCGGCATTGCGGGCGATGTCGCCTTGACTGGACAGCAGCGCGACAAAATTAATCTGCTCAAGACGCTGGTCGCGGTGGAAGAAGAAAAACCACGTGGCCAGCAGGTATCCTCCGCCATTGATCGCACATTGGATTCGCCTAATCTGAGCGACTTGCTCGATTCAGATACGGAAGCCGTTGAACAACCGCAGGCGGTGGAAGTCGCCCCGGTGGTTGTGCCCCGTCGGCGTGGGCGCATCAAAATGGATCGTTTGGTGATTGCGCTGCTGCTGACGGTAGCGGTTGTACTGCCGTTCATTGTCGCTCCGCTGCGTATTGGTGATTTACCACCCGCGCAGTTTGTCGCCGGAAGTTCCCAGCAGGCTGCTTATGACCGTGTGAACAGCATTATCAGCGGTCAACTGGCATTGGTTGCGGCGGAATATGGCCCAACCGGAGCCGCCGAACTCGACAGCGCCTTGGATGCGGTGCTGCGTCACATTTTGCTGCGTGGGGCGCGTCCGGTGATTGTCAGCGGCCATGCGGTTGGACTGCTTCACGCCCAGAATATTCTGGATAACATCCTCCACGATGGTGCTTTTCTAGCACGAATTCAGCGTACCAGCAGGCCGCTTGTGGCGAACACCGATTATTATGTCAGCCATTATCTGGCGGGTGAGGCCATTGGTCTGCGCGATTTTGGACAGAATCTGGTCGGTGCGCTCAATACGGATGTAAACGGCTTACCGATGAATTTGCGGGTGTCCTCGCTGCATGAATTTAGTGTCATTGTTATTGTCGCTGAACGGGGTGAAGATGTTCGCGCCTGGGGTGAACAAGTCGCGCCGCTGGCAGGGCAACCGTTGGTTATCATGACGGGCTATTCTGCTGCGCCGCTGGCTGAACCTTACGCGCTGGCTGCCGCTCCCGGTGCCGTATCGGGCATCGGCGGGATGATCGTTGGTTATCGTGATGCCTATACCTATCGCCAGATGGTAGATGGTAATGGTACAACAACATCGGTTCCGGTGACGAATACCCCCGCTGCACCAACCGAAACAGGTGCAGAGGCTACCGAAGGCGCTGCACCACCGCCCGAAATAACAGCAGAAGCCAGTCCTGAAGCTGTCGCTGAAACGGCGGTTCCCGGCACAGAAGCCACTGTTCAATCTGTTGAAAATGCTGCGACGGCTGTGGAAGCGACTGCTGCGCCTACATCTGAAGTGACTATTGAAGCCACCGTGCAGCCCACATCACCCGGTGTTCTGGTGCAGGCGGTGGTGAAAAGCGGCCCCGTGAATGTGCGTGATGGGCCGAGTACCACCTTTACACCCATAGCGGCTCTCCAGACCGGCGAGGTTGTGCAGGTCATTGGACGCAATGGCGCGGCGACGTGGATTCAAATCCGCACCCAAGATGGTGTAGAAGGCTGGGTCTCCGCGCAACTCATTGATATTCAGGAACCAACTCCTGAAGCAACCATCGAGCCGACTCCCACCCGTGAAGGTGCTTTTCAGCCTGACCCCAACGCGGTGGTTGGGCTGATCTCAGATAGCTATTTTTTCGTACCCGCGTTTCAGGAACCGGAAGCGACTCCTGAAGTCACGCTTGAGCCAACCGTAGAACCAACGCTCGTGCCGCCGACGGCTGTGCCGACTATCGCGGTATCGGCTTCAACCAGTACACCGACCTATCGGGATGAGCGCTGGTATGGCATGACACTGGGGCTGATGATGATTATTGTCATCATTGCTCTGGCCGCTCTGGTCAATATTGTGCGCGGCCTGTTTCGGAGGGGGAACTAAGTGACCGGTGACCAAATCGGACTATGGGCTGGGTTCGTCTTCACGCTGATGGTTTTCAGCTATATTCTGGGCGATAACTTCCTCTACCGTATCGCGATTTACGTTTTCGTCGGCCTGTCGGCGGGTTATCTGACCGTCGTGACCGTCGAAAGTGTGCTGCTGCCCTGGATAAATGGGACTTTGCTTTCCCCAACCGCCGGGATTGGCGAACGGGCTTTAGGATTAGTGCCTGTCGTTCTGGCGGTTCTCCTGCTCCTCAAAACATCGCCGCGTCTAGGGCGTGCTGGCAACATCGGCGCCGCCTTTGTCATCGGTGTTGGGACGGCTGTTGCCCTGGTCGGCGCAATCTCCGGTACCCTACTGCCCTTAGCGATGGCAACCGGAAGCGCTGTAAGGATTGATCTGTTAAACGGCTTCCTGATTTTTATCGGGGTTGCCAGTACACTCACGTATTTTGAATATCTGGCACGCCGCACCGCAGGCGGACAAATTCAACGTTCGCTGCGAACCCGTGTTTTCGGTACCGTAGGACAGTTTTTCATTATCGTTACGCTGGGTGCGTTGTATGCAGGCGCTATTCTCACCAGCCTGACCATTTTTAGTGAACGCATCGGCTTTATTTTGTCGCGCATTGTAGGGGGCTAGGGATGGCGGAAGAACGTTCTGGCTCAATCCTGGCAGTCGATTTCGGTAACGTGTTGACACGCGGTGTCCTCATCGATGTGGTCGATGGTGTTTATCGTCTGGTCGCGCGTGCTGAAACGCGCAGTACCTCCGGTTTTCCGGTAGGGGATGTCAGCGTCGCCTTACAACGGGTAGTCGAACAAATTACGGCTGTCACTGGACGCACATTAGTCGATCAAAACGGCAAAATTATCACCCCTGAACAGGCAGATCGTTCCGGTGTTGATGATTTTGTAGCGACAGCCAGCATCGGGCGCACTTTGCGTACTGCGCTGGTCGGTCTGGTGCCGCAGGTCAGCATCGCCAGTGGACTGCGAGCCGCCGCCGGAACTTATATCCAGATTGTAGAAACGCTGAGCCTTGATGATAATCGCTCCGAGGAAGACCAGCTCAACGCACTGGTTGCCAGCAATCCCGATTTGATTTTTATCACGGGTGGCACAGAAGGTGGCGCACAGGAACCGGTGCTGGGGTTAGCATTGGTCGTCCGGCTGGCGATTAAACTGCTCGGTAAAAAACCAACCGTTCTCTATGCCGGTAATAATGCGCTGGTTCCGCAGATTAAATCCATATTTGAAGGGCTGACCACAGTTTTTGTCGCCCCTAACGTCCGTCCGGATATTGATACCGAGGAATTAGAGGCAGCGCAGTTACAGTTAGGACTGGCTTTTGATGAGCATCAGGCGCGGCAGGGTGGCTTTGCCAAACTCGGCGCGATGACCCGTCTGGGGGTGCTCCCAACAGCCCAGAGCTACAGCCTCATGGTCAATTATCTGGCGCAGGCCCTGGGCGGAAATGTGCTGGCGGTGGATGTCGGCAGCGCGGTGAGTACGCTTTCCGCCTCATTTAACGGTCATGTCACCACCACCATCCGTACCGACATCGGTCTGGGACACAGCGCCGAAAGTTTACTGGCGACAACCGGTGAAGCTGCCATCGAAAGTTGGCTTCCTTTTGTGACCAATCTCAGTCATATACGCCATTACACCCTCAATAAAACCTTCCGCCCCGGTTCGATACCGGAATCAATTCGGGGAGGCTACATCGAACATGCTTTGCTCCGCGCCGGAGTTGGCGTGCTGCTCTCGGCTTCGCGTCCGGCCTGGTCGAAATCACTCAATCAGGCTGAAGGCTTAATGCCGCCTCTGAAGCTCATTATCGGCGCGGGCGCGGCCTTAACCCGTACCGGAAGCCCCGGATTTAATGCTCTGCTGATCATCGACTCGGTGCAGCCAACCGGAGTAACGCAGTTGCAGGCCGATCCTTATGGCCTGATTGCCGCGCTGGGCGGATTGGCGCATATCAACCCGCAGGCGGTTGTGCAGGTCATGGATAGCGACAGCCTGGAACAACTCGGAACCTGCTTCAGCCTGTCGGGTATGCCTGCTGCTAAACGCACCGCCCTGCACGTGAAGATTACCACTGAAGATGGCGAAGTCATCAAGCACGATGTCGAAGGCGGACATTTATGGGTGTATCCGCTGGGTGTCGGTCAGCAAGCCAAAGTCGAAGTGCAGGCCAGTGGGCGTGGACTCAATATTGGCGGTAAAAGCCGTGTGAAAATGACCGTGACAGGTGGTTCGCTCGGTCTGGTATTTGATGCGCGGGGCAGAGCGCTCCCTGTTGGCGTTCAGGTTCGGGAACGTGCCGCGCAAATCCCCATGTGGATTGCGGAAATGACTGGCGACCCCCTGAAACCCATTGATGAATCCTGGCTGGTCACGCCGGAAGCAGAAGGCGATCAGATTTCCGATGAATCGCAGATGAGGCCGCCCAAAGGTCTGCGTGAGCAGCGTGGCAAGGGCAAAGCTGAACCTAAAGCTGCTAAACCTCGACGGGGATTGTTTGGACGCGGTTCGAAAGCCGAGCCAGAACTGGCTGATGATATTCCCGAAATGGATATCCTGGAACAACTGGATAAGGACGAGAAGGATTTCCAGAACGAATTGGATGACCTTCGTGGCTAAAATGTATTGTTGTGTGCGTAGGGGCGCAACATGTTGCGCCCCTGCTGGTAACTGGTAACTGGCAACTGGAAACTACCAACTATGGACTACTATCCCGACCAGATTCACATTCTTGAATCCACCACGATCAGCCGTGAGCGGATGCTGCCCGAACGCGCCATTGGACGTGTCGAAGTGCGTGAAGGCGTAACGGTCAATCTGCGTGATATTGTGGCGCGGGGACGTTTGCCCTCGCGCTATGTCATTGTTGAAGCCGCTTCATTTCTGCGTCTGAAAAAAAACGATGATGTCAGCGAATTCATGCTGGTCGAAATTGGCGAAACGGTGGATGTAAAAACGCCGCTGGCAGGTCGCCCCGGTCAGCGCGGCAAACGCCTGCTTTCTCCGGTCAAAGGCATTGTGACCTATGTCGGAGAAGGCCGCATTATTCTTCAGGTATCGCCGGAAGAAGTCGAACTCGAAGCCGGTTTGGATGGTCAGGTTGTTCGTGTCCAGCCGGGGCGCGGTATTCTCATCGAAACCTTCGGCACACTGGTGCAGGGTGTCTGGGGTAATGGCAAACGTTCGATTGCATCCCTCAAGCCCGAACCGGAAGACGGTATCGAAAGCCTCTACGGTGAAGATTTGGATATTCAATATCGCGGCGCGATGATTGTCACCCGCCGTCCACTGCGCGAAACGGGCTTGCAGGTCATGGAAGACCAGAATCTGGAAGGCATCATCGCCCCCAGCATGGATGCCGATTTGATTGAAGCAACCCGCAGTGCGCGCGGTGCGATTTTGCTGACCGAAGGCTTTGGTTCCATTCGGATGAGCGCCACCCTGTTTAATATGCTCAGCAGCTTTGCCGGACGGCAGGCCACCCTGGATGCCACACCGCCAGATCGGTGGGAATCACGCCGCCCGGAAGTCATTATTAACCCGTCCAGTCGCGCCGGGGCAAGACCGCCGCGCCCTAATATTGATTTGATTTTACAGGTCGGCTCAACGGTGCGGTTGACCCGTCCACCGAATGCTGGACAGGTGGGAAAAGTGATCAATTTGCCAAAAACACCCAACCTGTTAGAAAATGGACTGCGGGTCATGTGTGCGCAGGTAGAATTGGTGACGGGTGATAAGTTAATGATCCCACTGGCGAATTTAGAGGTTTTCGGGCGATAATATGCGTTATGACACAACGCCTCCAACTTTGAGGAGATTAAGATGAGTTTCAACAGAAATGACTTACAGGGCGACGACGATTTTAATTTCGACGACGATTTTAATTTCGACGCGGATGCCGGTGGCGACGACGACTTCAAATTCGATGATGAACCAACAGACATCGGCCTAGGTGATGACGATGCCGAGGACGGTGGGTTTGGCTTCGAAGGCGAAGACATGCCCGAACTCGGTGATGATGGTGGCGATGGCGGGGAACAGCGTGGAACCAGCCGCACCTTTGTCATTCTGGCTGCGGTGATGATTATTTTGTTCGTGCTGGGACTGGGGGCGGTTGTCCTCATTTCCCTCAATAACAACAACACGCCTTCACCAATCGACGAAACCCGTGTCGCTATTGAAAACATCAACGCGACGACTATCGCCCAATTGGCGCAGACGCAGACCGCTCAACCACTCATCAGTGGAACCCAGACGCAGGAAGCACTGCAAATTGCTTTGCAGTTGACCCAAACGGCTGGTGCGCCGACAGAAACACCGCGTCCACCAACCATAACACCGACCTTCACGGTAACACCTGCGCCCGCGCTGGACGAAACCCAGTTGGCAGCGACCAATATCGTGGTGCAAACCGAGCAGGCCATCTTTAACCTCACACAGACGGCCTTGGCTGCGTCACCCACGCCTCCCCAGCCCAGTGTCAATGATGTAGCGCTGACTGCAACTGCGCTCGTTCTGCTGCTGTCTCCCAACGATCAGGGTGGCGGTGGAGCACCGACCCAGGAATCGTTCGCGACCCTTCCCAGCGGTGTCATCCCAACTGCGCTGCCGCAAACCGGTTTCTTTGACGATCTCGCGGCAGGGAATGCCAATGCAGGCTTAATCGCGCTGCTGGCGCTCGGTCTGGTAGGCGTAATCGGTATCTCGCGCTACCTGCGAACTTCCGTCAACAAATAGTTCATCATCTCCTCTTTTAACTGTTCAACAGGGGTAAGCTGGTCTTGCCCCTGTTTTGATTCAAATAAGTATCTTTATTTCCATACCGGTAAGTGTTGAATAACTTGCTTTAATCAATGCATGACCTTTCTTACTCCCCTCGCCTAGGCGTACTCGCCGGTTGGGAGAGGGGTCGGGGGTGAGGGCTTTGGAGCGAATTTGCCGTTTGTTTACTCTCCCTGCTATTTGCGGCCTTTATTCCTTCGGGATATGTTATAGTTACCACGACAATTCAAACGATATACAAACGGGCAGCAGTTTATGAGTGATCCTCAGATCATAGGGAATCGGTTCGAAATTGGTGCATTAATCGGGCAAGGCGGGATGGGCGACGTTTATCTCGGTATTGATACCTTTACCGAAGATTTAGTCGCGATTAAGTCACTCAAATCGGAAGTTCTCACGGGTGATCCCGGTCTGGTCGAACGTTTCGAACGGGAAGGTGAGGCGCTCCGCAGGCTGAATCATCCCAATATCATCAAAATGCTGGCCTCCATTCGTGAAAATGACCGTCATTATCTGGTGATGGAGTATGTCGGCGGCGGCTCCCTGCGCGAACTGCTCCTGACCGAGGAACATTTGCCTATCGAGCGTGTACTGGAAATCGCCCTCGATTTAGCTGACGCGCTCACCCGCGCTCACCGTCTCAACATCATTCATCGTGATATTAAACCCGCCAATGTGCTGCTGGCGGAAGATGGCACACCGCGTTTAGGTGATTTTGGCGTGGCGCACATGGGAGATCGCACCAGTGTCACCGAAAGCGGCTCGATTATCGGCACCTATGCCTATATGAGTCCCGAAGGCTGCATGGGGGATGATCTCGACAGCCGCGCCGACATCTGGTCGTTTGGGGTTATGCTCTACGAGATGCTGGCAGGCCGCCGCCCCTTTGAAGGCACACAGCCCGCCACCGTGTTGACCGCTATCCTGAGCAAGCCCGTCCCGGACCTGCTGCAATTCCGTCCGGATGCACCTGCCGCGCTGGTTGGCCTGATTTATTCCATGCTGGAAAAAAAGCGTGAACAGCGCATTTCCAGTGTCCGGTTGGTTGGTGCGCAGTTGGAAGCCTTCATCAAAGGTTCTGATACCTCTATCCAGCGCATGACCAATCTGTTTGGCGACCCGGATCAGCCAACTCCTGGTTCTGGTATTCAAGTGATACAAAGTGGTGATAGCCCACCGCTGGAAATTACCCATCCTGGCGTTGGTGATACCACCGCGCCCATCACCGCCGGGTCGATTCTGGAACAATCGACATCGACTTTTACGATGAAAAGGGTGATTGGTGCGCCCCGTATTTTCGTCTCATACCGCCGCGAGGACAGCATCGCTGTCACCGGACGCATTTATGACCGCCTGGTAGAAGCCTTCGGTGAATCCTATGTCTTTAAGGATGTCGATAAAATTCCGCTGGGCGCGAACTTCAAGACCACGCTCGAAAATGAAATTGCCTCCTGCGATGTCCTGCTGGTCATTATCGGACGCAGTTGGCTGGATGTCCGTACCCAGACAGGCCAGCGCCGTTTGGATGACCCTAACGACTTTGTGCAAATCGAGGTGCAGACCGCCCTCACGCGCCCGGATATGCTCGTTATCCCGGTGCTGGTCGAAAATGCGCCCATGCCCACCTTGGAGCACCTTCCAGCCTCGTTGGCTGATCTGGCTTACCGCAATGCGGCAGTCGTCCGCAACGACCCGGATTTTAACCGCGATGTTGCCTGGCTGATTCAACAAATTCGTCGTGATTTCATCATTTTGCCGCCGCCCCATAAGCGCAGTCGTCTGCCGTTCGTGTTGGCCGCGCTGGCGCTGCTGCTGATCGTAATCTTCGGCGTATGGCTGCTGCCGACTCTGCAATCTAACCAGGGCGTTTCTGGTGGTGGCGATACCCCACAGCCGTCGATTATCCCCACCGTTGAACCCGTCATGTCGGGTGAATACATGGTGCTTGTTGCCGACATCGAGCGTTTTAGCGGTGAAGCGCGTGGTGTGACGCAGTTGATTATCGACGATCTGCATCAGCAGTTTGAAACCATCTCATTTTCCAATCTGCGCGTCCGTCATTATCAGGCTGTCATTCACACCGATTCAGAAGCGCTTTCGATTGCGAATTCGCAGGGCGCGGCCATTATCATCTGGGGAAATTATGATGATACGGGCGTAACACTCAAAGTCCAGACGGGCACGATGAGCGTATTCCCGCCAGTCGATTTTTCGCGCGAAAATATTGAAAACGTCACCAACGTCCGCCTGCAAATGACCGACCCGCGTCGTCAATCGGCTGCGCCTGCTGTGCTGGCGATCATGGGGATGCTGCACACCGTGTCCGCCAATATCTTTGAATTGGGGCGCAACAAAGCCATCTACGACTCGCTCACGGTGGAACATGCCGCTGTGCTGGATAACACCACCGCCGCCCAGTATCAGGATTACTTCGCCGATTATTCCAATAATCCCGATCATGCGCTGGAAATTATCAATCAGGCCATCACCGATAACAGCTCCAATCCGCTGCCCTATATTTCACGCGCCTTGATTCGTCAGTCGCTTGGGCAGTTTACCACCGCCCTTCAGGATACCCGCACCGCTGCGCTGTTGGGGCCAAAAGGCTGGTTAGCGCCGACTTATCTCTATGCACTCAACCATCTTATTTTCCAACCCAATTATCCGCAGGCCATCACCGAACTCAACCAGATCATCGCGCAGCATCCCGATGATTGGTACACCTACGGGTTGCTCGGATTAGCGCATTACCAGATACGCGATTTTGAAGCCGCACGGGTCGATTTTGATAACGCCAATGCCCACGATCCGCAGGCTAATTACTTCTACCCGTATGCCATCAGTGTTGCGCTGCGGCAGGGACGTTTAGGCGATGCCAGCAAACTCATCCACGAGGTCATGACCCGCTTCCCTGATCCTGAAGCCACCCGCCGCATTCTGGATGCAGGCTACGGCGCGATTGGTACACAAACCGCTTTTGGACCAGCTTTTTCTGCTTTCGGCAATATGCTCCTCGGACAGTGGGATCAGGCGCTCAAAAATGCCGATGCTGCGCTGGCGACCAACCCGGATTACGCTGAGGTGTATTTGTTCCGGGGCATCGTGGATTGCAATCTGGAACGCTACAGTGATGCCGAAGCCGATTACACCCGTTTGCTGGAACTGGATCCCTCTTTCACGCTGGTTCATGGTCTGCGAGCGGAAGTGCTGCTCAAACAGAGCAAGCTGGCGGAAGCCGTACAGGACGGTAACGCGGTTCTCAAAAGTGATCTGGGTGACGTTCTGAAGCCCTTTGTGCCGCTCATCCAGTCCGGTAAATTGACCTGCGAGAATTTCTTCGACTACGATTTCGATTCGGTTGCGGCAGCGACACCCGTTGCCCCGGCTTCCGCTGCTACATCAACCAGTATTCCGGCTGCACTTACGCCCACTCCGGAAGCCACTCCGGCGGTTCAAACCTCTGCTGCCAATGAATACACAGTATTAGTGGCACAGCTTGAACCCCTCGGCGCAGAACGCGATGTCACCCGTTTCATCGTTCGTGATCTGACTACCAAGCTGGAACAGGATATTCCGTTCTCGCGCATTCATGTTGAAAATTATCCGCACATCATCAAAACGGATGATGAAGCGCGACAGGCCGCTGAAGCTGAAGGCGCATCCGTGATTGTGTGGGGCAATTACACCCCTGACCTCATCGAGCTGGAAGTGCAGGTTGGTTCGCTGGCGAAGTTCCCGAACAATGGTTTTGACCGCCAAACCCTCGAACAATCGGCTAATGTCATTGTGCGCATGACCGATGAGCGCTCGGAATCGGTAGTGAACCCGGTCTTGGGGGTGTTGACCGTTTTGCAGTCTGCCGATGGCAATGGCTATGAAACCCTGCGTACAATGGCGATGCTCGACCAGATCAATGTCCCGCCATTGGATATTGAAGGGGATGGTTTGTCGGCGCATATTCAGCGCTCCGTACAGCAGTATATGACCGATACCCCTGCTGCCATTGATGAGGTCGATAAAGCGCTGGCAATTGACCCTGGCAATCCGCTGGCTTACACATGGCGCGGCGCGGCGCATGAACGATTGGGGCAGTTGGACGAAGCCCTTCAGGATATAACCTCTGCTCTGCGACGTGCGCCGCAAGGATGGGCAATGCCGCTTTATTTGCGCGGCAATGTCAACTATTTACAGAACGATTATGATGGCGCGATTGAAACCTACAGCGAGATTATCCAGCAGCACCCGGATGAATGGTTTCCCTACAACATGCGCGGCTGGTTTTACTATCTGAAAGGCGACTTTGATCTGGCGAAGGCCGATTATGCCAGCGCTTTTGAACGCCTTCCTGATACCAATTTCCCCTATATCATTTCGGCTTTGATCGCGCTGCGGGAAGGCCGCATGACCGATGCCCGAACTTATCTGAATACCGTCCTGCGTGATTATCCTGACCCGTCCTTCGCTAATCGTTTTATCAAGGCGGCTTTTGGCGATCAGGTCAACAAGGATGTCATCGGCCCTATGTTCGCGGCAGTGGGTGATTTTACACTGGGGCAGTATGACCAGATGCTCGCCGACTTGCGGAAAGCATTGGCGATTGCGCCCGAACTCTCCGACCTTCATGCGCTGGAAGGATTCGCCTTATGCAATCTGAAGAAATATCCCGAAGCCGAGCAGGCTTATAATGATACCATCGCCCTCGTGCCGGATGTTCCTCTGATGTACGTCCTGAGAGCGGATGTCCGCCTGAAAGAGTTGAATCTGGTCGGCGCGAATGAAGATAATCAACAGGCGCGCCTGTTGATCGAAGAAAGTGGCGAGGGTAAAGAACTCACCGCCTATCTCGATTATGGTCTGCGAGGTGAGGTCGGCTGCGAAAACTTTCTCGACTGGCAGCCGCCGCAATAGTGGTTCGATCGTTATGCCGAAAATCAATAGGGCTTTGTAGGGGTGCAGCACTGCTGCGCCCCTCAGGAATTCACATAATACACCGTCTATGGCTCTAATTGGCTTGGCATGAGCCTGTAAGAATGCGTTACGATTACCGTTCCCTACACGATCTATCACACAGGTATGGCAGATGACAACCAATTTCGATGAAATCTTCGAGCGGCGCGGCACAGGTTCAATCAAATGGAGCTTCTATGACCCGGATGTCATTCCGCTCTGGGTGGCAGATACGGATTTTCGCTCGCCCGAACCAATCATTCGTGCGCTGAAGGAACGTGCCGAACACGGCTTTTTCGGCTACGAGTTCGACTCCAAGCCCGTCCGCGAAATTCTCGTTGGGCGTATGAAATCCCGCTATAACTGGGAAATCCCGACAGAAAGTATCTACTTCCTGCCGAATCTGGTCAGTGCCCTCAATTTTGTCAGCAGTGGCTTCACCGAACCCGGTGATGATGTCATCATGCAGACTCCGGCCTATCCGCCCTTTCTCGGCGCACCCGGCAACAGCGGACGCAATGCCGTCACCGCCGATCTCATCCTGTCGCAGGAAGGCTCGATCATCCGCTACGACATGGATTTTGCTGCCTTCGAAGCTGCCATCACCCCGCGCACGAAAGTATTTTTACTCTGCAATCCCCATAACCCTGTCGGGCGCATGTGGACACGCGAAGAGTTAGAGAAAATCGCGGAAATCTGTCTGCGTCACGATTTGCTGGTCTGCTCGGACGAAATTCATTGTGAACTGATTATGGATGCCGGTCGCAAGCACATCCCCTTTGCCACCCTCAGCCCGGAAATCGCCGCCCGTACCATCACCTTGATGTCGCCCAGCAAAACTTTCAATCTGCCTACCGTTGAATTTGCCTTCGGCATCATCACCAATCCTGATCTTTACAAGCGTCTGGAAAAAGCCACTGCCGGATTTTTACCGCACCCCGGTGGGTTGGCCTTCGCCGCTGCTCAGGCGGCTTATACCGAATGTGAAGATTGGGTCGCGGAACTGCTGCCCTATATGCGTGCCAACCGCGATTATGTCATCGATTACGTCCAGCAGCATTTCCCGCAGGTGACGATCACCTGTCCGGAAGCCACCTATCTCGGCTGGATGGATTGGCGCAAGGCTGGCATTGGCGATAAGCCTTATGACTTCTTCCTCGAAAAAGCCCGTGTCGCCTTCAGCGATGGCGCGATTTTCGGCAAGGCAGGGGAGGGTTTCCTGCGCATCAACCTCGGCACACCCCGCTCTAATCTGACCGAAGCCTTAGAACGTATGCGCGCCGCCATCGAAAGCGCATCTGCCAGAGCGTAAACCAGACCTATAATGAATTGAGATAAGTTGTCGGAGAGGGGGCAGAGGATGTTCAAACGGATTAAAAACCAATTGACCGGAAAATCTGGCTCTCCTCCGCCGCCTGAAATGCGGCCACCCAGAGAAGGCGATGCGCGTCCACATCACTATATGTTGGCGCATCGTATTTTGCCTTCCATCTTTTTTCGAGACCCGACGACATTCCTGACCATCATGAATCACCCTAAGGCGTTGGGGTTTCTCCAAATGCAGTGGGATACCCTCGCCAAACATGTTGCGGTAGTTGAACCCTATACGGGTCTGGATTACGAAATCCACAAATTGGAGGATGACACGACGATCATTCTCGTGACTATGCCGCTGCCGCTTAATGTCACCGAGGCGTATTTTGTGGCGGCTGTTTATCGACCTCCCACAGCCACTGAACCCGCTCTGGCACGTTACTTTACCTATGAATTCGGGGCGAATTTTATACCAGGTGAAGCACAGCGTACCGTCTTAGGCGAATGGACAGCGCAGATTGAACATCTCAATTACGGTGGTCACAACCGCACATCGGACAAAACGGAATTTATCAAAACCGTCTCTGAAAAGTTTGGCAGCCCAATGGGAAGCGACCTGCGTGGAAGTTCTATACCACGTTCTGAATAATGGTGAAAGGTCTTCATTCCGCCAGCGAGATCGGATTGAATGAAATCCCCCGATCATACACATCCAGTCCTTCCTGCCGCTTGATGAAGTTAATCACCACGTAGGTTACAGGAGTCGCCAGCGCTTCATAAACCGTCTTGAATATCCACTGTGTCAGGATCGCGGAGGTAATAACATCTGTCGACTGTACACCCGCAAACGCGATGATGATGAAAATCAGCGAGTCAAGCCCTTCGCCCACCAGCGTCGAGCCAATCGTCCGCGCCCACAGCCACTTTCCCTCGGTCATCACCTTCATCCGCGCCAGCACATACGAATTGGCGAACTCGCCCACCAGAAACGCCACGAACGAGGCCAGCAGCAAACGCGGCGTATA
>JBGAGR010000073.1:0-29070 GCA_044226645.1 Aggregatilineales bacterium | reverse complement strand
GTAGGCGGTAAACCCAGTACAACTCCTATCGTCCCGGATAATCGGGACAAACTTCGTGCGGCTCTGGACGAGGTTGTACAGCAGCAACCTGATCTTATTCTGGTACTGTCCGGTTCATCGGCAGGTCGTCAGGATTACACCGCTTCGATCATCCGTGAAATGGGCGAATTATTGGTTCATGGCGTGGCGGTACGTCCCGGTCATCCGGTCATCATCGGTATCGTTGAAAATATCCCTGTGATGGGTGTTCCCGGCTATCCGGTGAGCGCGGCCTTAACGGGCGAACTTTTTATTCAACCCCTTCTGTTTCACTGGCTTGGTATTCAGCCTATACATGATACGCTTCCGCGTGTTCAGGCTGCGATGACCCGCAAATTATTGTCTCCGATGGGGGACGATGATTTTGTCCGGGTGACGGTGGCGCAGATTGGTGAGCGTCTGTTGGCAACTCCCCTGAGCCGGGGGGCAGGTGTCATCAGTTCACTGGTACGCGCTGATGGACTGGCTCATATTCCACGCTTTAACGAAGGGGTAGACGTTGGTGGAAGTGTTGAGGTCTTACTCTACAGCCCGATGGAATTGATCCGGCAAACCGTCCTGATGATGGGCAGTCATGACCCGATGATTGATCTGTTTGGACAGTTTTTAGCTGTGAATCATCCGGGCTATCGTCTATCGTCTAATCATGTTGGTTCTATGGGTGGACTGGTTGCACTGCGCCGAGGGGAGGCGCATTTGGCAGGCATTCACCTGCTCGACCCTCCGGGCTATCGAGTTTAATCTGGTTGCACTGCGCCGAGGGGAGGCGCATTTGGCAGGCATTCACCTGCTCGACCCTGAAACGGGTGAGTTTAATCTGCCTTATGTGCGCATGAGCCAGTACAACTCATAACTTTTGCGCATCGTGAACAGGGATTTATTGTTGCTCCACATAACCCTCTCAACATCCAATCATTTGACGATTTACCCCGCGCTCGTTATGTGAACCGTCAAAGGGGAGCGGGTACCCGTGTTCTCCTGGACTATGAACTTCAAAAACATGGCATTTCACCGTCGAGCATCACTGGTTACGAACACGAGGAATATACGCATCTTGCGGTTGCCGCTGCGGTGGCTTCCGGCATTGCCGACTGTGGTCTTGGCGTGAGGAACAGCGCGATTGCCATGAAACTCGATTTTGTTCCTGTGAGCTGGGAACGTTATGACCTTGTTATCCCGGAAATCCATCTGCATCACCCCGGTGTGGAATATTTACTCGAAATCGTGAAAAGTGCCTCATTTCAACAAGCACTCGCAGAGCAGCCCGGTTATGACACACGCGAAACAGGTCGGCGGCAGCTTTAGCCATCTGCCGAGCCATTTTGTGATTCTTCTTAATTCATAAACTGTAATCTCTGTTACGAATGACGTAAGTGCAGGTAACGTCTTAATCCCCACCACAGTCCGACCATACCCATCGCCAGCAGTACGACGAACTGCCATCTCCACAACGGAGCCTCACCCGTAGCGGGAAGACTCTTGACTACGCTACCTGTCGCACAGCGCTCGTCCGCCAGATTATTTGCACTGATGCAGGCGGTGTTATCAATGGTTGTTCCCCCGCTGAGTACGGTTGTAAAAATGCTGATTTGCACATTTTCTCCCGGCGCAAGGTCTCCTATTGTTACTGTGATGGTTTGGCCGCTTGTGGCGGCAGTCCCTTTGCCGGTTTCTACCCGGTCAATGCGCAGTTCCGGGCGCAGTGTATCGCTGAAAATCACGTTCTGTCCGATCACACTGCTGGGATTAAAGACTGTAACGATCCATTCGATAACTTCGCCATTAACCCCCAACTGTCCTCGCTGTAAGAAACCAAGCTTGCTAATGGCAGGGTCAAAACTCGCGGTACCGCCAGGTTGAGATTGGTCGCCGGGCGCACTAGCGGTCGCTTGTGGCACAATGCCCTGACACCTTAGCGTATAGTCGGCGATGCCGCCGGGCGCATTATGGGTAACGCTCAAGGTGGCGGAAATCAGCCCGGTGCTGCGCGGCGTGCAGGAAATAGTCAAAATCACATTGCCGCCGCTGCCATCCACGATGGTCGCTGGCAGTGCCGAAGCGCTGGTCACGGTGAAATTCGGATTGGGCAGGACGAGCGTGTTAATGATTAGATCGGCGTTTCCGTTTTCGGTTATCGTGAGCGTTTGAATGACGGTTTGTCCGACCAGCACACTGCCAAAATTGATCGCGCCACCGGGATTGACGGGTGCGGAAGCATAACCTGGTGTTGGCGCAGGAACTGTTGTGAAGGTGAAGACATAATCCGCTGCCATGTTATCGGCTGGCACATCGGTATCGGTCACCTGTGCGGCAAAGATCGTCACCGTACAGGTTTCGTTGTAATTAAAGTCCACTGCCGGATCAAGCGTGAACGTCAATGCTGGAGGAACACCAACAACCGCCGCTGTATGATTGCCGCTGGTGGAACAGGTGATGTCAAACCAGCCCGCGCCAGTATTCACCGTCTCGCTGAAGGTGATGCTAATGGTATCAGTGACGAGTACGCCCACTGCGCCATTTGCTGGTACAGTGCTGGCGACAAATGGGGGCGCATCGACTATGCCAAAGGTGAAAACATAATCTGCTGCCATATTTCCCAGCGGAATATCCTGGTCTTGAATCTGTCCTGCCAGCACTGTTACCGTACAGACATCACCAAGGACGAAATCGGCTGCTGGGTTGAGAGTGTAGTTCTGCGCCCCGCCCGTTACGACAGCGGCATGATTACCACTCAACGTACAGTTTATGGTGAACCATGCCCCAGATGCTGTTACGTTCTCGCTGAAATTGATGAGGACATTTGCATTCAGTGCCACGCCCACCGCGCCATTTGCCGGAGTTGTCGCAATCACGGTTGGCAGCGGATCAGGAGCAGTTGTTTCCATCACCTGATAACGTGAGAATGGCCCTGTGGCGATGCCTTCCCCGATAAACCCATAACCGCTGTCAGTCGGGTTAGTGGCGGCGTTGGCATCGAAGCTGTAAGTGGTGGGTGGTGTGGCAATCGTGTGTGGCACATGATTGATACGTGCCCCCGCCGGATTGACGACGAACTCGGTAAACTGCGTCCATGTCGGAACATTTATACAACTCAATGGACTCACGCCATGCAAAATCGTATTGTTCATCACCCCAACACAGGTCGTGCTGGATGTCATCGCATAGTTCGTGCCGCCGCTGCTCACAATAGCCGCCGTACTCGCAATCGGTGTATTCCCGCTGATGATTTCCAACGCCCCATACCAACGCTGCTCAACATCATTCCTACCGTTATTCGTCCCAATCATGTTGTCCACTTCCAGGGTGGCAGCATTTTGTGGGGCTGTATCTATAGCGAAAATTCCAGCGCAGTTGACCGCCAATGTCACGCAGTTGCCGTCAATCCGGTTGCCTGTGAGCAGCGGGACGGAGAGGCGATCATCAGCGGCAGTGGCTGGGCTGGTGTTGGCACCATAATAAGGCTCTACCCGAATGCCAATCTGGTTGTTGTTCTGGACGATGTTGTTTGTAGCGGAAGCCACCGCCCCATAAATCTGGATGCCGTGCCCCCAATTGTTGCTGACGATATTGCCTGTATTGGGCGCGGCTGTCCCAATAGTCACATTAGTCGCTTGTGTAGCAGCAATGCCTATCCCGCGATTCGGAATCGACAATGTGCCGCTGATGTCCGTGCCGATGTAATTTCCGTTGACAATCGTATTGGTTGTCGTCTGATCAACTATGTTCACTCCACTCCAGTTATTGCCGGAGATGACATTCCGTTCATATGGCAATGTTGCCACGCCAATACGGGTATTGCTTGCCCCCATGAAAATATATATCCCATAGGTTCCGTTGCCGAGCGCCGCGCCGCCTGTAGCAGTTGTACCAATCAGATTGCCTGCAATGATAGTTCCGCTGGTTGCTCCGTAGACCTCGACACCAATACTGCCATTTCCCGAAATTAGGTTGCCTTCAATGGGATCGCCCGGTGAACCATCAGCATTCGTACCGATGATATTGTTAACAGGCCCTCCACCAACACCACCGGGAAAGACTTCGACCCCATTTCGCCCATTCGGCAGTAGTGTCAGACCACTAATCGATGTGCCAATATAATTACCGGAAACCCGATTGCCCGTCGTGTTATTTTCGATAATCTGCACCCCATGATACAGATTGCCGGAGATAACATTCCGTTCCAATGCATCCGATACGCCATCTCCATTCGTCCCAATTAGGTTATTCGAAGCGCCATATGTAATCGAGACACCGCCGCCATTTCGAATCGCACCATTACCAGCGGCATTCGTTCCGATCAGATTACCTGCGACCCAGTTATTGCTTGTCCCGATGTCGCGGATAAATACGCCGTTGTTACTGACTTCCGTACCGGATATCAGATTGCCTTCAATCCCATCATTCACCCCGTCGCCGTTGGTTCCGATGATGTTACCGGTTGAAACTGCCGAAATCAGCACACTGTCGCCCCCGTTCATCGCTCCAGTACACCCGTTGCAGATTGCGAATGATCCGGTGATGTCCGTGCCGAAATAATTGCCGGAAACGCGATTGTCAGATGCAGTCGCCAGAGCGATTCCATACCAGCGATTGCCTGCGATAAGATTACGTTCGGCGGTATCGTTCGTACCGTCGCTGTTCGTACCAATCAGATTATTCGACGCGCCATTTGCGATATAAATGCCACTGTCCTGGTTTTGAAGTTGGGCGGTGCCTGCTATATTCGTACCGATAAAACAGCCGTAAATCCAGTTATTCTGCGCAGTTGGCCCACTGATAGTCAGCGCGTAGGCATTCATCCGCATCCGATTGATCGCCAACCCGAATACCGTGTTGTTCGGCGATGTAATCAGCAGCCCTGTTGTGCCGATAGCACCAGTGCCGTTAATTTCGACCCGCGGTGACCCGGTATACCCTGCACCGCCAGCACTCCATCCATCAATCGTCACTCCGGTATTGTCGGTCAACCCCAGCGGAGTAATCAGGTTGATGCTGTAAGGTGCGCCAGCGGGGTCAAAAGAGATGGTATCATGTCCTGCCGTCAGATTGGCATTGGTGATGGCTTCCCGCAGACTCCCTGCGCCTGTATCAAGTGAGTTGGTTACGGTGAATGTTGCTGAAGAAATGATGCCAAGCGGGTAAACACTAATTACTAACAACAGAGTGACCAGCCACCCGAATCTTAACAAGCAGGGTCTCAATATTTTTATTTTTGTCACCATAACACCTAGTTTATGGGCAGATTATTATAACCATAATTATACCCTCTCAGAAAATTCTTGCCTACAAAAACGTGTCGAGAATGGTCTGTCGATTTTACGTATTTTCCATAAAATTCATCGCCATTTTCCTGTAAGATAAGAATCGCCTATCGCTATCATCTACTTCTAAGCGCGTTGCAGCTTGATTGGACGAATTAAATCCTATTCGGAGCAAATATCTTGAAGAACAGGGACATTCACATTCGTGATCCATTTGTTTTGCCAATGGTGTCGGAAAAGCTGTATTACCTGTATGGCACCAGGGGTTCGGAAGCATGGACGAATACTGCATCCGGTATCGACTATTACACCAGCTCAGATTTGCAAAACTGGGAAGGCCCTTTTCCAGCATTCCGGCCTCCAGTGGGATTTTGGGCAGACCGCAACTTCTGGGCACCCGAAGTGCATACCTTTCGGGGGCGCTATTATATGTTTGCCAGCTTCAAGGCCGACGGTGTTTGCCGGGGAACGCAGATTCTGGCAGCCGATAGCCCGCGAGGCCCTTTCCTGCCAGTGAGTGATGAGCCAGTTACCCCACGCGACTGGGAGTGTTTGGATGGAACCTTGTTTGTGGATGTGAATGACCACCCCTGGATAGTTTTCTGCCATGAGTGGGTTCAGGTTGGCGATGGTGAAATCTGCGCTCTACGTCTGAGCGATAACCTTGAATCGGTCATAGGGGAGCCACAACTATTGTTTCGGGCTTCCGAAGCTTTGTGGGCGCAGGAGGTCAATTCGAAGGGCAGGGGAGGGTATGTTACCGATGGCCCCTGGCTGCATCGGTTGTCCGATGGTGAACTGACAATGTTGTGGTCAGGTTTTGGTGCGGGTGGTTATACCGTTGGTGTGGCGAAATCAACATCTGGTGACATTCTGGGCGCATGGGAGCAAGTGCCTGAACCTTTGTACGCCGGAGATGGCGGTCACTGCATGACATTCCGCGCCTTTGATGGACAACTATGGCTGGCTTATCATCGTCCCAATCCAACTCCCAACGAGCGCCCGTTTTTTCTTCCGCTGCGTCAGGACAATGGGTCTTTAGCGATTGCCGACAATCGAGCAGAGGAATAGGCCGAGCATATAGTTGTACAGCAGCCCGAATTGATTTAGGATTATATCCGAACAATCCACTTCAGCATCCCCCGATCCAGTGGGGATGCACACACCTCTATTTGCACATAACACATTCGAATAGTAGATGGCTAATTCCCTTGTGTAAGATGCATCGTTTCTTAAGCTTTTGCCGTGAATATGCTCAAGTGATTCTATCGCGCATGAAAAACGCCAAATCTCTTGACGTAAATCAGAACTCGTTTTACACTGGATTCACACGTGTCAATTGACACGAAACAATGAATAGATTTTAAGTATCAATTGATGTTATGAAACGACCAACACAAAGAGATGTAGCGCAGCGAGCAGGAGTTTCTCGTTCAACTGTATCTTATGTATTGAACGACCAAACCGAACTGAAAATTCCGATTTCAGACGAGACCCGACAGCGTGTGATGGATGCGATTGCCGAGCTGGGCTATGAACCGGATGCACGGGCACAATCCCTGCGCAGCGGCAGCACCAATATTGTCGGCGTGATTATCCCCGTTATTCAAAATCCATTCTTCTGGCAGATATTTTCCGGCATCGCAGAAAGTTTGCAGGAGGCGGGTTACAGCCTGCATTTGTCCCATCCTCCCCTGGATTCGCAGCAGGAAGCGAATACGGTGAGCGAATTGATGCGTCATCGCGTGGATGGTTTCATCCTTCTGGCGGCAGTCAAATATCTGCTGCCCCGACTGACTGAAGATTTGCGGAGGTCAGGTCGCCCCGTTGTCGAAATTACGGCGACCAAGGCTGAGTTCGATCACGTCATCCACAGTTATTCCAGCGGAACACGGGCACTGATGACGCATCTTCTTGACCTGGGACATCGGCATATTGGATTTATCTATGGCGTAACCGAGGATGTGCAGGGGTTTGACCGCTTGCTCACCTATCGCCAGATGTTGCAGGAAGCGGGACTGTCTGGTAATGACCGCTTTGAGATGCACTGCGGTGATACATTGGAAGATGCATATCAGGCCGCCTATGCCTTGCTGAGTCGCCCAGATCGCCCGACGGCGCTTTTGGTGATTAATGACATGCTCGCGATTGCTGTCATGCGTGCCGCGAATGATCTGGGATTGTCTATCCCCGGCGATTTATCCGTTGCTGGATTCGACGACATCTTGTTTTCCAACTATCTGTCGCCGCGTCTCACCACTGTTTCGGGAAAGGCTGAAGAAAGTGGTCGTGATGCGGTTCGTCTGCTTCTCAACCGTTTGGCGGAGCCTGATCTTCCTCAGCAGGTGACGACCGCGAAAGCGCAGCTCATTATTCGGGAGTCAACTGGCCCCGTTAGCCTGTCGGAAAATGGATGATATGTAACAGTAATCATCAATGAATAAATTTTACCGCTGTGTATATAAGAATCGCTTTGTTCAGGAGCACTGAATAGAAAGGAAACTTTCGCATCGAGAGTTCTTGCGCTTGTGAGCATCGACAGTCGGGGTGCGGTCTCACTGACGACTATTGAATGCTCGCAAAACGAAAATAAAGGAAGTTTCTTTATGGGCAATATGTCCGCTATCCGCAGATTTTTCGGGCGTAACGCCGTCGCCTACCTGTTTCTAGCGCCATGGTTGGTGGGTTTCCTCGTACTTACACTTTACCCGTTGCTATACTCGCTAGGACTTAGTTTTACGAATTATGACTTCACAAAACCTGATTCGACGGAATGGATTGGGTTAGGCAATTACGAGAAAATGTTCGGGTCACTGTTCGGGGAATCCGACTTCACCGCCTCCAATGGTGAGTCTATGCGTGTAGACCCGTATTACTTAAAGTCGCTGTCGGTGACGCTGACCTATGTATTCGTGTCTGTGCCCCTGAAGCTGATCTTCGCGCTTGCTGTGGCGGTACTGATGAACCAGAAACTGCGTGGGATGTCATTCTACCGCGTTGTGTACTACATCCCCACGCTCCTCGGCGGTTCCGTAGCTATAGCGGTGCTGTGGAGGAAGTTATTCGAGAAAGATGGCCTGGTAAATGATTTTCTGGGCGCACTCGGCTTTACCAATCTCCCCAGTTGGATAACTAATCCCAACTTCGCGCTCTGGACGCTTATTCTGCTGACGGTGTGGCAGTTCGGCTCGTCGATGATTATCTTCCTTGCGGGACTGAAGCAGATTCCACAAGAGTATTACGATGCAGCAAGTGTAGACGGCGCGAGTAAATCACGGCAGTTTTTCTCCATCACCATACCCTTGCTCTCGCCGGTTATTCTGTTCACGCTCGTTATACAGATCATATCCGCGTTCCAGGTATTCACCCAAGCTTACATCATCGGTGGTGGTAAGGGTGGGGTGCTTAACTCCACGCTGTTCTACACCCTGCACTTATATATTCAGGGATGGACATACCATCAGATGGGGTATGCCTCAGCGATGGCGTGGGTGCTGCTGCTTATTATCGGTGGGTTCACAGCCATTGTCTTCAGATCATCGGACTGGTGGGTGTCATATGGGGTTGGGGAATAAGATGAAGACCAATACTTTTGTACGCCATAGTCTGACACACATATTCATAGTCGCCCTGGGGCTGCTTATGATCTACCCCGTTGTCTGGATGATCGTTAGTTCGTTTAAGCCCAACAATATGATCTTCAGCGACCCAGGGCTTATACCGAAAGTCATGACCTTTGAAAACTACGTCGCGGGGTGGAAAGGCTACGCGGGGACAACCTTCGGAAATTTTTTCGCGAACTCACTCATTATGTGTGCAGTGGCTATCGTCGGGAACCTGATATCCTGCTCGATGGCGGCGTATGCATTCTCACGGCTTAAATTCGTGGGTAAGCGTTTCTGGTTCATGGTGATGATGATAACGCTGATGCTTCCGGGTCATGTCACGCTGGTTCCGCGTTATATCCTGTTCAATACCTTCGGATGGGTAGGTACATACCTCCCGATAATCGTGCCGAAATTCCTCGCGACGGATGCGTTTTTCGTGTTCCTGCTCGTGCAGTTCATGCGCAGTTTGCCAAAAGAGATCGAAGAGGCAGCGATTGTTGATGGTTGCACGAAGCTCGGTGTATTTCTCCGTATCATTTTGCCACTCTCGACTCCCGCTCTGGTGACAACAGCGCTGTTTACCTTCCTGTGGACATGGGACGATTTTTTCAACCATCTGCTGTACCTCACAAGGCCAGAAATTTTCACGGTATCGAGGGCATTGCGCACATTTGTCGGGGACGCGGGTGCGGTATCCAACTGGGGTGGTGCGCTGTCGATGTCCACGCTCTCGATAATTCCTGCCTTTATCCTGTTCTTCGCCCTGCAAAAATATTTCGTACAGGGTATTTCGACTACAGGCATAAAAGGTTAATACAACAAGGAGAAAATAAATATGAAATGATAAGAGATGACATGTGTCGAACTTGTCCGCCCAAACTATAAACTATTTCAGAAATAGGAGAATTCAGACATGAGAAAAATTCATACCGTTACATTCATGGCAGTGCTTATGCTGCTGCTCATGGTGTACATCCAGCCAATTGCGGCACAGACCGACTCCACCGAACTCCCCGCTTACACAGGTGGCCCTGCCGAACTTCGCATGGGGTGGTGGGGTAACGATGTCCGCGCTGAGAGAACCCAAAAGGTAATTGATCTGTTCCAGGCTGCGTATCCCGATATTACGATCAAGGGTGAGCCGAATGGCGGTGCTGCCGACCACTTTCAGATTCTTGACACACAGCTAGCGGCTAACAATGCCCCCGATATTATCCAGTTCGGTGGCAACTGGCCGGATTACAAGCAGTATCTTGAACCGCTCAATGACTATATGGGCAAACAGCTCCTCATTACCACTCCTGAAGAGTTTGACCAGACTGCGCTTATCCCTGCGACGGATGCTGATGGCAATCTCTTTGCTATAAGCCTCGGCACGAACACACTCGTCCTCGCTTATAACAAGACCATGATTGAGGCGGCAGGGGCTGATCTCCCGGCGGACAACATGACCTGGGACGAGCTTATTGCCTATGGCAAGGAGCTTAAGGCGAAACTCCCCGAAGGAGTCGCACCTTTCGTGGACAACAGCACCAATCAGGCGAACTACCTCAGCTATTTTTACACGCAGGAAGGCACACCCCTTTGGACGTTAGATGATGGTGGAAAATCCTACGCAACAGTTGAGTCAGCCCAGAAGTGGCTTCAGATGTGGGCAGATATGCGTGCTGGTGGTCTGATCCCCGATGCAGACACCACTTATACCTACACCGAAGCGGGGCCGGACAACTCGGCTTTCGTAGCAGGTAAGGCCGCTATTGATCTTGTTTGGAGCAATCAGGTGGCGGGTTATCAGGCAGCTATGACTGATGAACTTGGTATGACGACACTTCCCGCAGGTGGCAAACCTGCCTATGCTATCCAGATGAGCCAATACCTCGCTGTCAACAAGGAGAGCCAGAACAAGGAAGCTGCGGCGCTGTTCATCAACTTCTTCGTGACCAGTCCCGATGCAGGCGCGATTCTCCAGACCAATAGAGGTGTGCCTTCATCACCCGTCGTGCGCGAGGCAATCTCCGAACAGGCCACCGCAACTGACGCAGGAGTCTACCACATCTACAGTGTGATCGCTGATCGTACCATCCCGCAAGGGCCGAACCTCCCGAACGACCAGGAGTTTGTGAACGAGCTTATCCTGATTGGTCAGCAGGTAGCGTATGGCGAGTCCACCGTTGAACAGGGTGCTGCGGACTTGCAAGCATTAATCGAGCGTTTGGCAGTCAAGTAACTTCCAGCAAAAATGGTAGATACCAACGGCGCGGGGTCACACGACTCCGCGCTCTTCTTTATCTCCATGATAGGTTCAGTACATTTGGTACAGATGTGAAACAGGATGAAGCTGCTGTTGACACAAGATCATGCCTGTGACTTTACAACAATTATCCGAGGTTGTAGAGTTCCTACCGGCATTGTGCCAGAATCTAATAATGAGGCCCTCTTGAGTCACTACCATAAAAGAATCAGCTACTTTAGAAAGTAATTGGCTTGCCAAAAGCACAAGTATAGGGATTCTAAAGTAAAAATCCGGGATCAATTGTTGGGGATGATTTTATCGTACCCGTGAGGCAAATAGTGAAAATAACCCATCTCAAGACCAACCACATCGTAAACCCTTTGGGCTTTGCCATCGAAAAACCAATCTTTTCCTGGATCGTTGAGGATACTTACGATAAGGTACAAACTGCCGCTCAAATCCTGGTAAGCCATGATGATCATTTCGAACAGGTCATTTTTGACAGCGGCAAAGTTGCCGGTTCCGGCATCGATAGTCTGGGTTATCGCCCGACTGTCAGGCTCATGCCGCGCACCCGCTATTACTGGAAGGTCAGAGTTTGGGGAGAGACCCAAAGTGCTGAAAGTGACACCGCCTGGTTCGAGACATCGAAGATGGAAGAAGATTGGCAGGCCGAATGGATTACCCCTGATTTCGAGGACAACCACATACATCCAATTTTGTTTCGTGATTTCGATCTTCCGTCACGGGCGATTTCGGCGCGGGCTTATATCTGCGGGTTGGGTTTGTATCATTTTGAATTGAACGGGAAGAAAGTCGGTGACGAATATTTTACTCCCTACTGCAACGCCTATGACCAGTGGATTCAGTATCAGACCTTTGACATCACCGAGCACCTTACGATTGGTTCAAATCTGGTCGCTGTTATGCTGGGCAACGGTTGGTACAAGGGACGCTATGGTGCCAATGGGGGCAGCGTGGACTTCTATGGACATCAGTTTGCCTTGATTGGTGAGATACACATCACCATGTCAGATGGAGATGAGTTGATCGTTGTCACAGATCAGTCATGGAATGCACAGCCTTCCCCGGTCATTGAGAGTGACATCTTCGACGGCGAGGTGTACGATGCTCGAATCGAAAGGACAGTGTCACCATCCGGTAAGCGCTTTGGTGTGAAGCCAATTCAGATCGATATGAACCTGTTGGAGGCTAGAAGGTCACTTCCGGTTGGTATCAATGAAGAGATCAGTCCCATTGCGGTAATCCACACCCCGGCAGGCGAAACTGTGTTGGACATGGGACAGAATATGACTGGCTGGATTCGTTTCAAAACAAGTGCCCCGGCAGGCACCCGAATCCATCTCCAGTTTGGTGAGGTATTGCAAGAGGACAACTTCTTCCGTGATAACCTGCGTACTGCCAAAGCAGAATATACTTATATCGCTGATGGTACTGACGCGGTTGTTGCGCCATATTTCACTTTTTACGGTTTCAGATATGTCAAAGTATCAGGCTGGGTCGGGGAAATCAGCATCGACGATTTCACAGGCTGTGTCGTATATTCGCGGATGGACACAATCGGCGACATCGAGACTTCAAACGAAAAGGTCAACCAGCTTTTCAAGAATGCCATGTGGGGACAGAAGGGTAATTTTCTCGACATTCCAACCGATTGCCCACAGCGTGATGAGCGGTTGGGATGGACGGGAGATATCCAGATTTTTTCCGGTACAGCCTGCTTCAATATGGATGCTGATGCCTTCCTTTCCAAATACCTGTATGATCTCGCTAAAGAGCAGTCCAAGACAGGTGGGATGGTACCTCACATCGTGCCGATGGGTAATCTGAGCCGGGGTGGTTCCAGCGCCTGGGGTGATGCTGCCACTATCGTGCCGTGGAATGTATATGAGTTTTACGGCGACATCAGCATTCTGGAAGCGCAGTATGAGAGTATGTGCGCCTGGGTAGAGTATATCAAGGGCATCGATGAATCATCCGGTGGTCATCGTCTATGGACAGTCGGCACCCACTTTGGCGATTGGCTCGCATTGGATGGCAGCGATCCGGTTTCCCGTAAGGGTGGCACGCCAGATGATTATATTGCGTCGGCGTTTTATTCTTATTCCGCTGGCTTGGTGGCGAAAGCCGCTGCGGTGCTCGGCAAAGTGGAAGAAGCTGATGCTTATGCCTGTCTATCGGCGGAGGTCAAGAATGCGATTCAAAAAGAGTACTTCACCTCAACCGGACGGCTGGCTGTTCCTACTCAGACAGGTTATTTGCTAGCGCTGTATATGGATCTGGTGTCAGATGAACACCGCGAGCGAGTGAAGAATGATCTCGTCTTACTGCTCAACCAGGATAAGATACATCTTCGGACAGGTTTTGTTGGCACACCCTATCTCTGTCGTGTGCTTTCGAATATCGGAGCCAACGATCTGGCATACAAATTGCTGCTCAATGAGGATTACCCATCATGGTTGTACGCTGTCAATCTGGGCGCGACGACTATCTGGGAGCGTTGGAACTCCCTTAACCCCGATGGCTCCATCAGTTCAACGAGTATGAATTCGCTCAACCACTATGCCTATGGGTCTATCGTCGAATGGATGTACCGCGACATGTGTGGGTTGAACCCATCTTCGGGTGAGGATGGTGTGACTGGTTTCCGCTATGCGCTAATCGCACCTAAACCCGATAAATTACTCCAACGGGTCAAAGCGCGTTATCACTCAGCGGCTGGCTTATACGAAAGTGGTTGGCACTTCGATGAAGCAGGGCATATCATCATCGAAATCAATATTCCATTTAATGCGTCTGCCAGAGTCGTATTGCCCAACGCACAGCCGGGTGAAGTATTGGTCAATGGTGATCCGCTGCATGAAGGAAATTATATTGGTGATCGACTGGAAATGATCCTTGATGCGGGTTGTTACAAAATTGAATACCCATTCCAGTACAGTGAATTTCAATCCTGAATCGTATGTCGGAATACCCATTCATATTTTGTTAGTTGGGCACAGTAGTTTGAGTTTGGGCATCTCCGAAGCAAGAATTATCTTGTTTCTCGGCTACTGCAATGATGCCTTTTTCCTCAAGTAACGACAAAAGAGCGTAACGAAAATCAAAAAATACTATCACGGTGGTAAAGCTGTCCGTATTATTCTCGCGTATTTAGCATTTACCCCCGGATCGTGAAACTGCGCCAGCGTGGCGGGAAGGGAGGAAACGATCATTGACGCGATCATGAATTTTGAAACCAGATGCTCGATACTCATCGGGCAAGATGTTACACGTGATTAGTGGGTCTCGGCTCATTTTTTATCTTTCCGTAGACACCAGTAGTGATCTTCAATAAATCTTCCAGATTAAAGGGCTTTCCCAGCCATGTATAATTCAGATCCCCAGGCAGCGATGGTCTTGCATAGGCCGAGCAAAAGACGATTGTACCTCTACAGCCCAGTTGGCGCAGTCTAATGGCTAAACCTACTCCATCGAATCTCCCTGGGACACGTACATCGAGCAGGAACAGGTGTACTTCCCGATTGCCTTTTGAGACAAATTCCAGCGCATCATTGCTATTGCTGAATTGTTGAACACTGGCTTCGGGAACCAAAAGACTTAGAACCTCTCGCATGTAATCTCGCAGGCTGGCCTCGTCTTCGAGATGTAATATGTTGAACGTGGTCAATGTGATGTCGGCTCCTATCAATAGCGAATCTTATATCCATAATATTACACCTCCGCTTTGATGTTGCGTGGAGGAGGGTGAAAAATTCGTGAAAGGTTGCTTTATCCAGTAACCTTTACGTTATTTTGCCGTCTTGATACTCTAAAATGTTGACAATCAACGATCATGAATGCAGATGAAGAGACGCTGAATACGAATGGGAGTGAAGTGGTTTGTGCAGATCCAATCCCTAATCCGCAGAGTTTACCCAAGTGTGGGAACGCGGGTGGTGTTCCCGTTCCTGTTTATTGTTTTGATTGTTGCTGCCATTGGCGTGTTCACCGTATCCCGCCTCGTCGCCGGTAGTATTCAGGAACGTTTTAATAACCAACTACTTGATAGCGCTGCCGCCGCACACAACGCTGTAGTGGATATTGAGCGCCAACAGCTTGCAAATCTGCGTCTCATGGTTTTTGTATCAGGCATTTCAAACGCAGTTGTTGCGGGGGACACTGCTACCGTAGATTCGCTTTTGCGCCCGATTGCGGCGAATGCCGGTGTAGACGCGGTAGTGGTTTATGACAACGGTGCGCGCGGCTTGTTCTATCTCAAGAGGTTAGATGAGGCTGTTGGGATTCAGTTTGATATTCAACAGCCACCCGATGTTTCTACCTGGGTTGGAGTGACACAGACCTTGGCTGGCCAGTCCGATCTTCAGGGTGACAAGTTTGTTGATCTGGTGAATACACCCGACGGTGCGCTTTTTTATTGGAGTGCGCCGCTCAAGGACGCGGACGGTAACATTGTAGGCGGGGTGGCTATTGGTTTGCGCGTGGCGCGGATTGTGCAGATGGTTGGGAATCAGGCGCTGTCCTCAGTAGCATTGTATGACCAAACCGGAGCGGTTATTGGTAGTACCTTTCGCGGTTTGGTGGATGGAGAGCTGGCCTTAAGTCAGGCAGACCTCAATGAGTTGAATGACCAGATTGCACAATCAAGCCCGCTGGTCGAGCGCACGCTGAATCATGCTGCCTACCAGCTTCTTTACTCACCGCTTGAACTGCGGGGTGAGTCGGCGGGGCTGATGGTAGTGGGACTTCCGAGCAACTTTCTTGTCGAACGAACAGGTACCAGCCGTGATGTACTCAGTACCCTTTTTGCCGTGTTGTTTGTTGTGGTTCTGGCACTAGGCATCCTGACAGCACGTTCTATTACGTCACCCCTTCGAAAACTCGTAAGCACAACCCGCGCTATCAGTGATGGACATCTTGGTGAGCGCGCTGGACTGCAAATGCCGGATGAATTGGGTGAACTCAGTAGTTCATTTGATGCAATGACAACCCAACTGGTTAAGCGAAACCACCGGATTCACCATTTGTATAAGCAGCAGCGTGAAGAAACCGCGCGCCATGAGACGGTGTTGGCGAACATTGGTGACGCAGTTTTTGTTCAGGATAATGAAGGTCGGACGGTTATGAGCAACCTGGCGGCTCAGGACTTGCTGAATCGCGCACAGAGTATGCCCAGCGCCTGGGCCAGGTTGCAGGCACTATTTGAGGCACCAGAACGGCTCACAAACTCGGAGGTACTGGAAGTCGGCGATTATCTGTATAGCATCGTGGCGCAGTTTATCTATACACAGTCTCACGATCAGTTAGGAAGCGTAATTGTCTGTCGTGATGTGACTGCAATGGCCAGAGCCGAGCGCTTGAAAGACGAACTTATTTTGCAGATGTCCCACGAACTTCGCACCCCACTCACCGCTGTCAAAGGCTACCTCGATCTCATGCGGCTGGTTGGTGCAAAAAATATGAGTACGCAGTCTTCTGAGTATCTTGGCAAAGCGTCTGATAACCTTGGCATACTGGAACGGCTGACAAATCAGGTGGTGGATGTCAGCAGTATCATTGCTGACAGATTTATTGTTGATTGTGAACCGTTCGATCTGATCCCGGTCTTGGAAAAGCACAGCGCATCTTGGCAACCTCGGATGGTACAGCGGGGATTAGATTTCGAAGTGGTATTTCCTGGGAGGAGCATATGTGTCGAAGGTGATCCGCAGCGTATGGGAGAAGCCATTGACCACATACTGCGCAATGCATTCGATTATACCCTTCCCGGTGGTCATGTGGAGATGGCTGTTTATGAGGACGGGCCGCGAGCGATTATTATGATTGTGGATACGGGAGTCGGTATTGCGCGGGATGAGATCGATTATGTCTTTGATCGCATGTTTCGCGGTCAGGCCGCAAACGCCGGCGTAACCGACAGCCGAGGCATGGGTCTGGGTCTATACCTTTCCAGGCATATTATCGAACGGCAGGGTGGGCAGATTTCTCTGGGGAGCCAGGTTGGTGAAGGGACATATGTGCGTATCGAATTGAAGTTGGCTGGGGTGAGGAAGCCTTAATGGAAATGCAGGCGAGACCGGAACGTGAGAGTCGGCGCAAGGGACGCTTCGCAATGGCGTTCTGGATATTGCCGCTGCTGTTGTTGGGGTGCTTCATCGCCTTTGCTGCACAGGCCAGCCTGTGGGGCGTTCGTCCAGACTCGATTGAAGTTCTCGTAAAGGCATCGCAAACGGCTGATTATAGTTCGTGGGCGTATGTGGTTCTTGCTCCATTCGATCCGGCGCTGGGTACGGCAGCCGCGATTGATTCTGGCGCAGCACCGCCTCCAGTCTCCAATACCCCGGAACCCGCAAGCGCAGAAATCGCAGCTCTACCATCAGCCACAGTATTGGGTACAGAAGTTGCTGTGTTACCATCAGCCACATCATTACCTGAGCTAACAGCGACATCTACTTTTGTGGTGGTGTTTCCATCTCTGATGGCAACGGCAACTTCTACATCAACTATTACCCCCACACTTCCTGCAACGTTGACCGATACACCGACTCCAACATTCTTGCCAACCAACACGGCGACTGCGACCAATTTTCCGACAATTATATGGACAGCGATACCGCCTGTAATCATAATTCCAACCTACGCGCCGCCGGGAACGTTGCCGCCGCCCAACCCACCACCAGCCACCAATACGCCAACGCCGACCATTACTTTGACGAATACTTTGACTGCGACCAGTACGCTGACAGATACACCCACGCTAACCCTTACAGCCACCAACACTCATACTCCTACCCCGAATCCCAGTGAGCCTAATATTGGGCCGCCGAATGGTGTGATTTTCGTTGTCCCATGTAGTTCAAATATCACGATTGATCTGGGTGCAGCAAGTAGTATTGTGACTCACAGCGGCTTTGATTTTGTCTATCACGAGCAGCCAGCAGGCGCTAACATCCTTATGGATTGGGTCAAGGTTGAGGTTGGAACTAGTGCTTCGGGACCCTGGTATGAGGTTTTTAACTGGGGCGATGGTATTCTGGATGCCAATACCAATATTGGTCAGGCGGGTTACGGATCAAGTGGGGAGCCAACCAATCAAGCCATTCCGATGACGACCCCACCACTGTATGGATCAGCCCCGTTCATTACCGGGATTGCCATCGATGTCGATGCTCGCGCACCCTCAGGAACCTATCAATGGCTTCGTCTAAGTTCCGCTACCGTTTGTGTGAGCGGTGGTCAGGAAGCTGAAGTGGATGCTATCCAGATTCTGCCGCCGCCTGTACCCACACCCACAGCGACTCTGACGAACACGCCGACCTATACATTGACACCGACCTATACGTTGACGGCGACTCTGACCGACACACCGACATTGACGGCAACACTGACCGAGACACCGACACCGACACCGTGAACTTTGATGCACCTTCGTTTATTTCTGGGCGGGAGTCTAGCAAAATTGGTTATCGGATGACGCGCCTGACTTCACTCAAAAATGTAGCTAAGCGAAAAGGCTTGACAATATAGTAGTCAAAACCAGCATTTTGTACCTGTTGTTTGTCTTCAGGTAAAGCATGAGCTGTTAAGGCAATAACTGGAAGAGTTGCTCTATCCGGTTGTTTGCGTACCTCCTTGAGCATTTCCCAGCCATCCATCTGTGGCATAGATAAATCAAGCAAAACCAGGTCGGGCGTGATTTGTTTCAATGTCTTAAGCCCTTCTATACCGTTTGGGGCTGTGTAAACCTTTGCCCCCAGAAACGTAAGGATTCCTTTGGCAACAGCAATGTTATCAGGTTCATCATCTACGACCAGAATAACCAGACCTGCAAGTTCGTTATTAATGCCTATCATCCCCTATGTGTCCTTGGTAACTGTAATTGTGGATTAAATTCCCGCGCGCCTTGTTGTCTTCTTTACCAACCTTACTGCAAAAGCGGGGGTTATACATCGGGCAGGTAGGTAGATATAGCAGCAATAAGTGGCCTAGCCATATGGCTAATCCGACCACTGGAAAACACATGCAGGGAGTAGAAGTGGATGAAGAAACCCGGCTTAATACCTGGCTGGTTACTTGATGAGGTTTGACCTTATAGCAACACTTACTGCTTCAGTACGACTGGAGACGTTCATTTTCCCCAGTATGCTGCTGACATGAAATTTGACGGTGGAACGTGCTAAACTGAGCCGGTTGGCGATTTCCACGTTATTCAGACCTTTAACCAGTAGTGCCAGTACCTCCATTTCGCGCTCGGTCAAACGATAATCATCATTTGATGAACGGGTTTGATCCTGAATAAGCGACTGCACGGCCTCAGGAGCCAGTGTGAGCTTACCAGTCAATGCAATGCGTATGGCTTTTGCCAGCTCATCAATTGAAGTGTTTTTGAGTAAATATCCTGAAGCGCCAGCTCGTAGGACATCCCGCACGACATTGTCATTGATAGAGGTAGTTAGCGCGAGAATATGTACGGCAGGCTGCGCCTCATGAATAATCTGGGTTGCTGTCAGACCATCCATTTCTGGCATCATAATATCCATCAAAACCACATCTGGTTGGAATTTCTCACATAGTTCAACGGCTTCGCGCCCGTTTGCTGCTTCACCAACCAGTTCAAAATCATCATTCGAGCGCAAAAAATGCATCAAACCGCGTCTTACAACCTCATGGTCGTCCGCAATCACTATTCGGATTTTCTGTTGATTAACCATAGTGTCTCGTGTTAGGGTGATTTCTGGGATACTTTTCTGAGTCAGACTTCTACGCTATTATAAGCGTGATAACACACTCATCCAAGATATTGAATGTAACTTCTTCGCCTGATGAAACTTCTACTCATTGATGATGCAAAAGAACAGTATACCCTGATAAAGCAATTGCTATTACCCTTGAAACATCTAAGTTTTGAAATCGATTGGGTAGCAGCTTATGACGAATCTCTGACTACATTGCAGCGTAATGAGCATGATGTTTGTCTGATTGATTATCAGCTCGGCGAGTATACGGGTATACAGATTATCGAACAGGCTATAGCTCAGGGCTGCACAGTGCCGATGATTATGCTGACGGGCTTTGGAGACTACGGTATTGATGTTGCCGCGATGCAAGCCGGAGCAGTGGATTATCTCGACAAAACGCAGATTCGGTCAGCGTCGCTAGAGCGGGCTATCCGCTATGCCTATGAACGCTCGCAAGCACAGAAAACCTTACTGGAAAGCGAGGAACGCTACCGCGATTTGTTCGAAAATTCGCGCGAGCTTATTCAGAGCGTCGGCCTGGACGGAGAGTTTCTGTATGTCAATCGCTCCTGGCGCGAAATTCTTGGCTACACTGAAAAAGAAGTAGACAGCTTATTGATAAATACCATCATTCACCCTGATTATCGGGAAAGCTGTCTTAACCACCTGCAGGAAGTATTTCATGGTCGGGAAGCCCGTAACCTTGAAACTGTTTTTCTGACCAAAGATGGACGCGAAATTGTTTTGGAAGGTAATCTTAGCTGTCGCGTAGTGAACGGTAAGGCCGTTGCAACAAGAGGTATTTTCCGCGACATAACAGCTCGTAAACAGGCAGAACTTGCTGAACGTGAACAACGTGCCATGGCTGAAGCACTGAGGGACACTGCCGAAGCACTCAACAGTACGCTTGATTTTGATGAAATTCTGGATCGTATTCTGGTCAACGTCGCTCATGTTGTGCCCCATGATTCGGCCAATATTATGCTCGTTGAATCAGGCAAAGCCTATATAGTGCGTTATATGGACTATACGGGACGGAATCTCGAAACAGGGATGAATAAGCAGACCTTTGTAGTTGCTCAGACCCCCACATTTTCATACATGATTGAAGCCCGGATGCCCTTGATTATTTCTGATGTTCATCGTGATCCTCAATGGATCAAACTACCTGAATCAAAATGGATAAAATCTTATGCTGCGCTTCCGATTTCACTGGAAGGGAATGTGATTGGTTTCCTGAATTTGAATAGCACAAGGTCAAACGCCTTTAGCTCGAAACTGATTGATCGTTTGCAAGCTTTTTCAAATCAAATTGCCTTGGCTGTTCACAATGCCCAGCTTTACCAGCAGGCACAGGAATTGGCCGCGCTCAACGAGCGCCAGCGTTTGGCAAATGATCTGCATGATGCCGTAAGCCAAACCCTTTTCTCAGCCAGCATCATCGCAGAAACTTTATTTCGTACAACAATAAATATTCCTGACCAGATGCGTGAAGATCTGAACGAATTGTGGTTAATGAATCGGCGCGCTCTCTCGGAAATGCGATCCCTGCTTCTTGAACTGCGGCCTAGAGGCTTGACTGAAACTCCCATTGAGGACTTAATCACTCATCTCGTAGATACCTTCAAAGTACGCGGAAAAACAAACGTCTCACTGAATGTGGAGCGCGGGTTTTCATTGCCGGATGATGTGCAAATCATGGTCTATCGGGTCGTTCAGGAAGCATTGAACAATATTACGAAACATACCCACGCTCATGAGGTCAACTTAACACTTCGCCATCGCAATCCGGGTCTGGAATTATCCATTACAGATGATGGCAGCGGCTTCGATTTGAGTGCTATTCCTGCCAACCATTTTGGTGTGAAAATTATGCATGAACGTGCTGAATCAGTTGGTGCAGTGCTCACGCTAAACAGCCAACTGGGTAAAGGTACAACTATCACACTGGTCTGGCCTGCATCGAACATCTGATCCCCGCCATCTGGCTAGGGCAACCGTATTAAATACCTCGACAGTTAAAAACTGCCCACCTACCCGATGTGCCCTGACCTCTTCTGCTGTAACTTTTAACTAAGCCTCAATCAACATCAATCTGACTCGGTGTGCTGCTGTCAAGCTGGTTGAGTTAGAAGAAAGCTTAGTAAGAAAAGTAATTATCATGTATCCGAATTGGCTGTCCCATATAACTGATGAAGTCATTGCGGCTATCATTTTTCATAAACAGGTTGCGGAAACGACCGACAATATTCCGGCTGTTGAAGATGGCTACGAAGTAGACGAATCTAAGCGTATTCAGCTTCAGGCTATCCTTGACACAATGAGTGATGGTATTGCGGTCATTTTCTACTCAAATGACCACACACAGCCTCCGCTCCGGTTTTTCAATAACGCTTTACAAAACTTGCTCGATGATATGACGGAAGAATCGAGACCTTACCAGCTGGTGCATATGAACAGGTCTTTGCAGGACGAAATTCCTGAAGCCGCCCAAACGGATGGCTTCTGGTATCAGAAAGAGTCCTACAAGCGCCTGGATGGAGCCACACTTGAATGCGCGATGACCATTCGAAATATGCTAAATGCCGATGGTAGCAGCATGGGTGCTGTAGTAGTGATCCATGATGCAAGTGTGGATGAGGACGAATCAACACCGCAGTTTCAAATCGCGGCTCGCATCGCCCACGAACTCCGAACACCCATCACCAATTTGAAAACCCGGCTTTATTTAGCGCGAAAAAAACCGGAAGCCATAGACACCCACCTGCAAATTCTGGAGCGGGTTGTCGATCATATGGCTGGAATCATTGATGACTTGATGCAAATATCGCGTCTGGAACGCAATCTGGTAAAGCTAAATAGAGAAGACACTACCATCCAGCAGTTACTTAGTTCTGCTTTGGAAATCCAGCAGGCCGAAGCCGATAAGAACCAGATCAAATTCGAAACTGATCTGCCGACCAACCCACTTCCAATTTCAGTTGATATTGGTCGTATGATTCAGGTCATTAACAATCTCAGCGTGAATGCTATCAACCACACACCGAGAGGTGGCACGATTATCATTCGCGCGGTTCGGGAACAGCTTGACCCTGATAATATCCTGATTCAGATTAGGGATACGGGCAAGGGGATAGCACCGGAACACTTGCCGCACATTTTCGAGCCGTTCTACCAGGGTGAGGTACATCAAAAAGGGCTGGGGTTAGGTCTAAGTATTGTGCAAGAGATTATTGAACTACATGGTGGCAGCATTACGGTTGATAGCGTTCCCGGTAATGGAGCATGTTTCAATATTCGGCTAAAGTCAGCGCAAACCAATCAATCATATGAGCAATCATCATCCAATTGTGGGGGCAGCAGAGCATGAGCGACATCCGTTTGTTAATTGTGGACGATAACGATGTCGTTCGGCTGGCACTGTCCATGTTTTTGCGAAGGTCTGAGGGAATAACCCTTGTTGGTCAGGCATCAAACGGGATTGAAGCTGTTCAGAAATGTTCAGACCTTCATCCCGATGTGGTTCTTATGGATTTAGTGATGCCTGAAATGAATGGCATTACAGCTACTCGTCTGATTCGGCAGGCTAATCCAGATATTAAGGTCATTGGGCTGACCAGCACGGGCGGTACGGATCGAGAGCAGTTACAAGCACTCCTGGATGCTGGAGCATCTGGCTATCTTTTTAAGAGTGCATCCACTAGAGAAATTCAGCAGGCGATCATTTCAACGCACTCCAGTTCGGAAACGGAAGAAATTTGTTAGTCATGGGGGCCGGGGTATTCAGCGTGATTTGCAATAAATTCTCGTGATAACAATGAACGCTTCTTTCACATAATAGTTCCTGAGTGTTTGGCGCTATAATTCTATTAAGGTTACAATCAAAATTGGGCTATGATTATCATTTTTAAGGATTAGTAAGTATGCCGTCAATCAAAACACGGCTTTGGATTCTTATACTACTGAGTATTCTTACCCTCGCACCGCACCTTGTTAGTGCACAGGACGCACCATCTCAATTAGCAGCCACAATGGAAGTGCTGGCATCGGGTGTTGAAGTCAAACGTACCGACACGGCCAATTGGCTGAACGTCAAAAAAGAGGCCATCGTTGGTGTTGGAGATGCCATTCGTACCGATGCAACTGGACGGGCAAGAATTACATTCTTTGCTGACGGAACCGATACACTTTTGCTGCCGAATACAGAATATCATATCGATCAGTTTGAAGGTGGTACAGACTCGTTTAACGTGACCGTCAGTGTCGTAGCTGGACAAACTACCCAGCGTCTTTCACGCTTGTTGGACGCAGGCTCCAGCTACACCGTTCAGACACCCGGTATGATATTGGGCGCACGTGGAACAGAGTTTGCCATTCGTGTTGAAGATAGTGGTCGTGCTGCCATGCTGGTTTCCAAAGGTGATGTGGCTGCTTCCAACCCTCAAAACGAAGCAGATGTTCCGCCGGGATATGGAATTCGAGCGGAATCAGGTTCGTCCTTGAGTGATGTGGTAGAGGCATCAACCTTCGATCAACTGGACGCAGCTCTGGATGGCTGCACGGCGACCATCCATATTCAGGATGATCTGCGTTTCAACGTCCGTATTGGGCCTGCTCTTACTTTCCCGCGCGTCGGAACCATTGACCCTGCTGAAGTAGATAAATTTGTGGGTGTTAATCAAGGTGGTGGCTGGTATCGGATTGAATTCCGGAGCGGATTTGGCTGGATCAATTCGAGTACAGCTACAGTAAGCCGGGATTGTGTGGGCTTGCGCAAATTTCCTGATAATTACGGCCCGGAGGATGTAACCCTCTATACCGCACTGGGCGATGTAATTACCAGCGAGTCCTTAACAACTGCTGCACCTGAGGCGACTTCACAGCCAGGTGGATAATCATCAGCAAGGATAAATAGATGTCATTATCCTGGTTATTCCAGGTAAACCACCGCCAGCAGTTCCGGCAGGGATTGCTGGTCGGAATTACCGTCGTTGTTATTGCACTCGTGCTGCTAATCGGTAAACTGTTTGAATCCAGACGTTTAAGCCTCTCAAATGCTTATTTTGTACCAGCTCCAATATCGGGGAACATTGTTATTATCGCGCTGGATGATGCCAGCGTTCAAGCTTACGGACGTTCTCCTGCACAATGGCCGCGCACCATTTACGCTGATTTGCTAAATCTGCTAGACACTGCTCAGGCACGTGTTGTAGCATTTGATCTTCTCTTCGATACAGCTACGCCTGATGACGGTGCGTTCGCTGAAGCGATCCAGACTGTACGGGAAGGTGATTCGCGAATACGTACTGTATTGGCACAGGTCGGAGTCCAGCTTTCTCCTAATGTGTCATCCAACCAATCGCACGCTATCCATTTCGATAATACGCTCAGTCCAATTCAAACATTATCAGACGCTGCCGACTATCTGGGCTACGTGAACGCATACCCTGATATTGATGGGGAAATCCGCAGACAAGCTTCGCAAATCGAAGCTGATGGGGAGATGCATCTATCCTTTGATCTTGCCGTTTACAGCGCCTTTTTACGAATTCCCGCGAGTGCCATCAACCAGGTCATTCACGTTCAGGATAATCAACTACAGATTACGCCAGAGCGAAGTGTAACGATTGATGAACTCGGTTTGTGGATACAGAACTATTTTGGCCCAGCTTCCAACCGTGTCCAAAGCACTTTCCCGGTGGTTTCCCTGTATGATGTACTCAATGGTCAGGTTGACTCTGCCATCTTTAGCAACAAACTTGTCCTTGTTGGGGTCATAAACAACACCGATTCCAGTGACCGTTTTCCTGTTCCGTCGGATACAACCGGCAGACCGATGACCGGGGTGGAAATCCACGCCAATGCAATTGAAACCCTCATTCAAAACCGCTCGCTGCAAGAGCAATCCTTATTCTCTCAAGTCATCACCATTATTGGGTTAGGGCTGATTTCCAGCCTCATTTATGCACAGGTTCGCTGGTACTGGACATTCCCAGTTCTTATTTTGGCGCTGGTAAGCTGGCTGGTGTTCGCTTTCGTTATCTTCAGCACCCAGCTTATTATCATCAATTTGTTCCATTCCTCGTTAACGCTTGTGCTAGCCGTCTTGGTCAATATAGGATTGAGCGTCAATACGGAAATCCAGAAGCGCAAAAAAACGGAATTCTTGTTGAAAACGGTTCTCGAAATATCCAGCCAACATATGGCCTTTGAGAAGATTCTGCCTTCCATCGCTGCTGATGTTCAACGGATTACTCATGTATCAAGCAGCGAAATCTGGCTTTACAACGAGGATGCTAAAGCGCTGCAACTGGCTCATCCAGCTCATTCACTGCCTTCATTTGCAGATGTTGTCAAACAGGCACAGGACAAGAAAGCTTCTATCATAGCGAATAATCAGGTAGCAGTACCCATCCTCTGGCAGAAAAAATCATTGGGGGTCATTGCTGTCCTCGTCTCAGGCCGGCGGAGTGGGCAGGAAAGATCGCTTTATGCACTGGAAGAACTTGTCCGTCAACTTGCGCCAAATCTTGAAAACACTTTGCTCTATACGGAATTGAAACGGCAAAACACATTGGTAGAAACTGTTTTTGCTGGTTCGCCTTCTGCCATTCTGGTGTTGAATGACCAGATGCAAATTATCAAGTGCAATACCGAATCAAACCGCATATTGGCGACAGATGACCTGACAAAGAGAGGTTTCTTCCAACTGCTTTCCGATTCCCATATATCTCAGAGCGCCCGCACTACCTTCGAGGGACACTTTCGCGGCAATCAACCCTTCCGTCAGGAACTCCAGATTGGCTTTAAAACCTATACACTTGATGCAGCGTTTTTAGCCGAATACAAACAGTGGGTGGTCGTACTCACGGATATCTCCACGATGACCGAGTTGAGTAAATTGAAAACGCAGCTCATCCGGATGGCATCTCACGATCTCAAAAATCCACTCTCGCACGTAATGGGCTATGCAGGGTTGTTGCTCGATATGCGTGACTCGGAGAATCGGCTCTCCGAACAAAATCACCGTTTTGTGAGCAGCATCATGCACGCGGCGGAAATCATGCAGCAAATCATCAATGATATTTTGAGCCTGGAGCAGTTGCGTTCAGAAGTTGTCCAATATGATTCGGTTGATTTATGTGGACTTGTGAGTCTTGTGGTTGCCGATCACCAATTAGAGGCCAATTCCAGGCATCAATCGCTCACAGTAGAAATTCAGGACGATATCCCTACAATCCGGGGTAATCAGAGCCACATAACACAAGCAGTCATTAATCTGGTGAATAACGCCATAAAATACACGCCTGATAAGGGAGAGATTATCGTCCGCTTGCTTAAAACCAATAATCATCAAGTCCGGTTGGAAGTTGAGGATACGGGCTATGGCATTCCCGAAGAATCTCAACCTAAACTCTTTACAGAATTTTATCGGGTAAAAACAGCAGAGACAGAAGGTATATCCGGAACGGGATTAGGACTTAGTCTGGTCAAATCAATCATCGAGGCTCATCATGGGCGGGTCTGGTTTAGGAGTCAACAGGGCGTTGGGAGCACATTCTTTGTCGAGTTACCAATCAATTCCACAGATGTCCATGCATAAATTATTTCGCTTATTAGGTCTGCTGCTCATGCTGTTTTTTTTCTTCCCGGTGATTTCCCTGCCTGTGCCAACCCATGCGGAACAGCCTCACTATGCGGCCTTGCTCACCGTAACTCATGACGGCCTCGAAATACGTCGTGCGGGCACAACCGATTGGCTGCCACTCAGTATTGATGCACAGGCTCCCTTCAATACAGGGGACGCACTTCGAACGGATAATTATGGTCGCGCCTATCTTTCATTTTTGCAGGATAGCAGCATCCTTGTTTTGCCCCGTTCCACTTTCGAATTGGTCGAGTTTACCTATTCTCCCAATCTTAATTTATCGATCCGTATGACGGGTCATGCCATCCAGGCTCTCAACACTGAAACCGGATTGTACAGACTCGAAACACCCCGGTTGGTCATAAACAGCCCTTCGACACTCCTCGCAGTCTGGGATCATGAAAATGAGCCATCGGCAGTTACAACTGCCAAAGGGGATCTCAAAGTCAGCATTGGTTCAGAGGAATTTACTGTCAAGGAGGGGCAGGGGCTTTTTGATAATCAGATCAATCGCCCTGCTGTTGCTGATCTGAACATGCCCCTGACTGCTCCCCATTTGGAAGGTGAACTACTCGGCTGTCCGGGAGAAATCCAAACCGTGGATGACTTGAATATCAATATTCGCGTCGGTACAGGTTTTCAGTCCGATGTCATTGGAAGTATCGCGAATAAATCGGTTGTCAGGGTTATGGCGACGAACGAGCATAACACCTGGTATCGTATTCAGGCATTCAGCGGCTTTGGCTGGATTCGGCAGAGTCTTGTTAAGTCAGCTTGCGAAAATTTGCCCGTACTTCCAGATAACAGTCGCGAATACAATCGGGGTTTACAGAATATCGCCCCGATTGAGTACGCGCTGTTGGAACCATTTTATGGATCCGGTGATGAGGATTTGTGGTTTTATCTCAGTTTCTTACCTGCCGGATAGAAACGAAGTTTTTAATATGTATTTTGAAGGGCGTAGAGTTTCACCCGCACCCCAGCACCTATGCAATCAAAATGCTTCGCTTCGGTAACGCCAGATGGCGACAGCAATAAATATCACAATCCAGTCGATGGGTGCCAAAACGGGTGTGATCGTCGCCAGTGTAGCATCGCGCAGCAGCCGTCATAGCCTTTAGCCGATGGTCTGCCACTAACCACTGTCCTCTAGGTAGAAAGTTAGTGTAACTGCAACCGCCAACCTTCCCAATGGGTAAGACGTGGGCAGACTGTACAGACCCCATTCAACAACAGGTTAGTCTTAACTTTGATTTGCCATGAAACGGGGAAAGTGTACTCAAATCCTATAGACAGAATTGTGAAAAACGTATATTTTTAGCGTGTCGTATATTCTACCTTAAAGATGGATTACAACTTATGAAATCAATTCGCCCTTTGGGTGCTGTAGTTATAATCATCATGACTCTCTGGTCTCTGGCAGTCAATTCCCGGGTTATGGGTCAAACCGCTGCCCAGGCTAGTCAGGAATGGACTCAGGATGCCCATGATGCCCAACATACGGGTTACATTTCTGAAGAAC
>JBGAGR010000072.1:0-29168 GCA_044226645.1 Aggregatilineales bacterium | reverse complement strand
CGCAGCAAGTCGCCCATATAAATGAAGAGACCTGGCCTGAGTACGAGGGGGCAGGCTGGCTGTATGGGGCAGGGGAGCCGCTTGAACCTGCCGCGCCACCCTCTGATGAATCCGATCTGACCATCGACATTCAGGGCTTGCTGGATGACCTGATGGGCGGGGAGCAGTCCTGAGTGCTGAGTACAAAGTCCTGAGTAAAAGCTTGCGCGTGTCATTTTTGATTCGAGGCGCAAGGTACGGGGTGCAAGGTAAAGCGACCACAGAACCACTCAAGCGTAGCACAAATGGAGTGAAAAAGGGTGATCTTTTGGTACGAATGTTCTAACCAAAAGGTAGTTTTTAGTTGTTGATATTTTTACTCCAGATGTATCCCAATTTCTCCTACGCGCTCATATTCCCGATGGATGAGTGCAACTTTCTCCACATTGCCATATTGCTTGGCTAATTCTTCAAAGCAGAACAATTCTGCATGACGTGTAAATACATCCGTATTGAAAGGTATTTCTTCCCCCGTCAATCGTTCTGGCTTAATAGATGCACCTTCGCCCCATTCAGCGTTATAGCACTCAATTAATGTCTCAATAAAATCCTCAGGAATTTCTGTGTCTGCTCCAAATTGTATCCACGTCTTCAACTTTGATTCATATCGAGCATACATATAAGAAAGTATTACCCAAAACCAGCGTGGCATCCCTGAATCTATAGCAGTTTGCGAGGCATCAGGAGGAGGTAATGCCTGGGGGAGGGGGCTTGATAGATTATTCTCCACGCAAGCCCGAAACTGCCTATCAAATTCCTCTTTAGGAAAGGATAACGGGAGATCTTTACCGAAATACTCCGCTAAAAATTGAGTTTCCAGGTAGTCAGCCAGCTTATATTCATGTCTCTCATGAAGTGCCTTGATCGTATCGTGAAACCAACGTGAACGATGGCGAGTCATCTTTCCATCCATTCGTGTAGGCGCTGGATCATTCTGTGGCTGGTATTCAATCAAATTTTTCATTGGCATTTTTAATCCAGACGTACCTCCATTTTTCCTACTCGTTCATATTCTCGATGGATGAGCGTAACTTTCTCTACATTTCCATACTTTTTGGCTAATTCTTCAAAACAGAATAATTCTGCATGACGTGCAGAGACACTCGTATTAAACGTATTAAAAGGTATTTCTTCCCCCGTCAAGCGTTCTGGCTTAATAGATGCACCTTTGCCCCATTCAGCGTTATAGCGCTCAATTAACATCTCAATAAAATCTTCGGGGGTTTCTGTGTCTGCTCCAAATTGTATCCATGCTCTCAACTTTGATTTATATCGAGCAGCTATATAAGAAAATATTACAGAAAACCAGCGTGGCATCCCTGAATCCATGACATTTCGCGAGACATCAGGAGGTAATGCCTGGGATAGGGGGCTTGGTAGATTATTCTCTATGCAAGTCCGAAACTGTTTGTCAAATTCCTCTTGAGGAAAAGGTAAGGGGAGGTTTTTACCGAAATACTCCGCTAAAAATTGAGTTTCCAGGTAGTCAGCCAGTTTATATTCATGTCTCTCATGAAGTGCCTTGATCGTATCGTGAAACCAACGTGAACGATGGCGAGTCATCTTTCCATCCATTCGTGTAGGCGCTGGATCATTCTGTGGCTGGTATTCAATCAAATTTTTCATTGCAACCCTTTCGCTTAATGGATTATCCTGCTGAGTTGTTCTACCGCGCCTGAATGGTATAAAACACGGCGAAAAGTCAGCAAGAAGTCTCCCAAGTTGTTATAATCACATCAAGACATCGTTCTGTTGATTAGCCGAGAGGCTGTTTTTGCGTTGGTAGAAGAAATTTGGGTGAATGTTGAGGAAGGTGCGGAGCGTACCGGCTACCACCTCGATTATGTGCGCCGTTTAGCCCGTGAAAATATGCGCCTGCCAGAAGATGAGCGCATGTTACGGGTTCGTAAAGATGGTCATGCCTACACCATTTGGCTGCCTGATCTGATTGATTATGTCCAGAAGCGTGTTCCACTTCAATTGAAAAATGCAGACTTGTCTTCAGTAGAAGAAGTCTGGGTCAATGCTGCTGAAGCATCCGAAATTACAGGCTATCATCGCCGTTATATTTCGACTTTAGCCATGCAAATGCTCAGAGTACCGGAAGGAGAGCGCGAAATCCGGGCAAAACAACGTTCCAATGGTGCTGAATTATGGCTGCCTGATCTGATTGTTTACATTCATAAAGTTGGACATGGCCCCAAAAAACGCCAGCAAAAAGACGCTTGACAAAAACAGATTCAGAGTCATAATTATTTCAAGTACAGCAAGCTACTGTACTGCGCTCCTCTGACTGTACCACAAGAGCCGGTTTTTGTGAACTCTGGTCGAAAGCGCGTCCCTAATCGTCCAAACAAGTGAATCCATGCTGGTGGTGTGATCGGCTGCGATATGCCACGCGAACGATGTCTCATAGAGTGGCATTGGTTTCTGCGATGCTGCTTGATGCTTCTTAACAACTGAATATTGGATAGATGACACAACTTATGTCTGAAGGTGGCACTTCAGACACATGCACTGCACTGCTACCCCAATGCAGGCACAAGGGCGACAGGAGTTACTTCTGCCGCCTTCTTGCATTTGGATAATAACGCAGTATTTTCATTTTCGCAATCCTGTGGTGGATTGCCTAAAAGCCCCGACCCCTCTCCCAACCGATTTAGAGGACGACACTTCTCAAAGATTTGTGATATTTTCCCGGAGGGCGGTTCGCGAACCGCCCCTACAACCCTACATTTCTCCTTAGGTTCGCAAAAGTGTCGTCCGGTGAACCCAACCGGCGAGTACGCCCAGGCGAGGGCAGGGCGCTCATGACTAAAGTCCCCGGTGGCTACGTTAGGATACCTGCACGTATCGCTTGTAAACACCCACGAAGGAAATGAATCTGCGTTAGAATGCATTTCAATCCAGAAAATGATCATTATCTATACCCCTGGATTGGGCAGGATTCGATTGGATGGCGGATTTTCGTGGGCGCTTCATCAAAGGATATGAAATCCTGGAGTTGATCGGGCAGGGTGGTTTTGGCGCAGTTTATCGGGCGCATCAATTGGTGGTTGACCGCGAAGTGGCCTTCAAAATCATCCTGCCGCAGTATGCCAACCAGCCTGATTTCATCCGGCGTTTTGAATCGGAGGCGCAGGTGGTCGCCCGGTTGGAGCATTTCCACATTGTCCCGCTCTATGATTACTGGCGTGAACCGGACGGCGCGTATCTGGTCATGCGCTGGCTGCGGGGGGGCAATCTGCGCCAGATGCTTTCCAGACAAAAGCAGCTCCCAGTCGAAACGGTGGCTCAAATTCTCGACCAGATCGGTTCGGCGCTGGCGGTGGCTCATCAGCAGGGCGTGATTCACCGGGACATTAAGCCCGATAATATCCTGCTGGACGAAGCCGGAAACGCCTATCTGGCGGATTTCGGGGTGGCTATCCATCCATTCAACCGGAATCAATCGCCGCAGCTCAACCAGCGCATGGGTTCACCGCCTTATATTTCTCCGGAACAAATCCTCGGACAAGGCGCATTACCGCAGTCGGATGTTTACAGTCTGGGCATTGTGCTGTTCGAACTGCTAACGGGACAACTGCCTTTCAACGGGTCTACCCCCGAAGAAATGATGCGGCAGCATCTCAATGAGCCGTTTCCGTATTTACAGACGCATCGCCCCGAATTACCCGCCAGCCTGAATTTTGTCCTGTGGGGCGCGACAGCCAAATCACTGGACGCACGTTATGCCGATGCGCTGGTGCTGGCGCGAGAATTCCGGCAGGCCATGTCTGCGATTAACCCTACAGCCGATGCTGCCTTCGCTGCGGCTGCTACATCCACGCCGATCAATCTTCCGGTCTCATCTGAAACCATTAATTTCGGTCAGCCAGCCAAACCGATTAACCCCTATAAGGGTCTGCGGCCTTTTCAGGAAGCCGACGCGCTCGATTTCTTTGGGCGGGATGATCTGATTGAACATCTGCTGGAAAAACTGCGTGCCGAAGGTGAAAAAGGGCGCTTTCTGGCAGTGGTGGGACCGAGCGGCAGTGGTAAATCGAGTGTCGTCAAAGCCGGTTTGATCCCCGCTCTCAAAAAAGGCCGGATTGAGCATTCGCAGAACTGGTTTTATGCCCAGATCACGCCGGGGGAGCATCCTTTTCAGGAATTAGAAAGCGCTTTGCTGAGTATCGCCACTAACAAGCCGACTCATTTGCTGGACGCGCTGAAAAAAGACGAAAACGGTCTGTTCGAGGCGCTGGATACGGTTCTGCCCTTTGAAGAAGAAAATTTTCTGCTGGTGATTGACCAGTTCGAGGAATTATTCACGCAGGTCACGGACGAAAATGAACGCCTGCTGTTCCTGCGCAGTCTGCAAGCCGCTGTGACGCATCCCGACAGCCGCTTCCGCGTGATTATCACTCTGCGGGCTGATTTTTATGATCGACCTTTGCTCTATCCGGGTTTTGGTGATCTGGTGCGCGCGAGTACCGAAGTGGTGCTGCCGCTCTCATCGGGTGAACTGGTGAAAGCCATCGAGGAACCCGCCCAACGGGTCGGCTTATTTATAGAACCCAGTCTCGTCACCAATATAGTGCTGGATGTCAACCACGAACCCGGCGCGCTGCCCCTGCTGCAATATGCGCTGACCGAGTTATTCGAACGGCACGAAGGCAATCAGCTCACTTTAGCGACGTATGAGGCTATCGGCGGGTTGTTAGGTGCGCTGGCTCGCCGCGCGGATGAGGTTTATGAAAGTCTCAGCCCATCCGATCAGGAGGCCGCACGCCAGCTATTTTTGCGGCTGGTGATTACCAACGAAGACGCGGAAAAAACCCGGCGGCGGGTGCTGCAAGAGGAATTGTTCTCGCTGGCGAACGGGAAAGAAAGCCTGTTCCGCGTCATCGATGCTTTTGCTAAATATCGACTGCTGACGCTTGATCGTGAGCCATCCAGCCGTATGCCGACGGTTGAACTGGCGCACGAAGCGTTGATTCGGGAATGGGCGCGGCTGAAAGGGTGGGTGGATAGTAACCGGGAAAATCTGCTTGTTCAGCGGCGCTTAGCGACTGCCACGCTGGAATGGTTGAATACCGGGAGAGACGCGAGTTTTCTGGCAAGCGGGTCGCGCTTAGCCCAATTTGAACTGCTGCTGGAAAATCATGGGCTGGCGCTGAACAAGGATGAGACGGATTTTATTCAGGCCAGTCTGGCGCTCCAGCAGCGGGCGAAAAACCGGACACGGATTTTTATCGCTTCCTTAATCGTTTTCTCGCTGGTGGCTTTAGGCTTAGCCGTTTTCGCCATCAATGCGCAGAAAAACGCCATTGACCGGCAAAATGAGGCCATCGACGTGGCGAAAACCGCTACATCACGCGCGCTGGCTGTCACGGCCTTGACCAACCTCGATCACCTGGATTTATCGCTGCTGTTGAGCGTGGAAGCGCTGCATACGCAGAACACTTTTGAAGCCCGTAACAGTCTGCTGACCGCGCTTCAATATCGCCCCCGCCTCAAGCGCTTTTTATATGGCCCCGGCGATGCCGTCCGCAGTGTGGCCTTCAGCGCGGATGGACATCTGGCTGCATCGGGCAGCCGGGACACGACGGTAATGATCTGGGATGTGGATACAGGTCAGCCGCTTTTCGCTCCGCTGAAAGGGCATACTGCCAGCATCAATCATGTCGCCTTCAGCCCGACCAGTCCTTTATTAGCCTCCGCCAGCGCTGACGGAACCGTCCGCCTGTGGGATACCGAAACAGGAATGCCCTCCGGTGAACCACTCCCCATCGGTAATGAGGCGGTGTGGAGTGTGGCCTTCAGTCCGAACGGACATTATCTGGCGGCGGGGGATGCGGCTGGCACGATTCGCGTGTGGAATATAGAAAGTCGTGCGGGGGGTGAAGAACCTTTTCAGGGGCATACGGACATCATTTACAGTCTGGCCTTCAGCCCGGATGGTCATTATCTGGCATCGGCCAGCGCGGATGGTTCTGTGCGTTTATGGGATATTTCGACGGGTATGGAGGCTGGTGTTTTTCAGCAGTCCGATAACCCGGTTTTAACCGTCGCTTTCAGCCCGGACAGCCAACTGCTGGCTTTCGGTGGCGCGGATCAAAACATCACGCTGGCGAGTGTACCGAGCGGGGATGTCATGCTTCAAATCCCCAACGATACAGGCGGATGGGTACGCGGCCTGTCCTTTGACCCTTCAGGAAGAATGCTGGCCTCAGTCGGGGATGATGATCTGGTCAAACTCTGGGATATGTCAACGGGTCAAGCTGCCAGCGAAGCGCTGCGTGGACACACCGATCAGGTCTGGGATGTAGCTTTTAGCGCCGATGGGGACACGCTGGCTTCAGTCGGGCGCGATGGCAGGGTTATCCTGTGGGATGTTACGCCCACCTATCAGCCGTTGGGGCAGGTTTTTGACGGCTACAGCGAAACGATTTCGCGGGTTGCCTTCAGCCCGGACAGCACACTTTTAGCGTCGGCGGATGGCTATCAGCAAAGCGCTGAATATGATGTCCGCCTGTGGGATGTCGCTACAGGCAGCATAACCAATATGTTGAAAGGGCACCTCGGCCCGATCACCGATATGGCCTTCAGCCCGGATGGAAAATTTCTGGCATCCGCCAGTTATGACCAGTCTATCCGGCTGTGGGAGGTCGCCAGCGGTAAGCCGATTGGCGATCCGTTAATCGGCCCAACGGAAGGGGTGTTGAGCATCGCGATCAGCCCCGATGGAAACATGATCGCGGCGGGTTATGCGGATGGCAGCATCCTGTTCTGGGATGCAAAGACAAGAATCCCACTTGGGGATGCGCTGGTTGGGCAGAGTGGGGGAGTCCTGAGCCTCGCTTTTACGCCGGATGGTCAATCCCTGGCTGCTGGTGGTCAGGATGGCAGCATCATGGTCTGGAATATCGCCGCGCATGTCTTGGAATATCCGCCGCTGACGGGTCATAGCGATGCGGTGACGCAGATCGCTTTTAGCCCGGATGGGAAATTGTTGGCCTCCGGAAGCCGTGACCGCATGATTATTCTCTGGGATACCAAAACCGGGCAGATGGTCGATCAGCCGCTGATTGCCCACACGGATTATGTGTTAGGACTAGCCTTTAGCCCGGACAGCCAACTACTGGCTTCCAGCGGCGCGGATAAGCAGGTTATTGTGTGGGATGTGGCGGAGGGACAGCCATTGGGGCAGCCCTTTGCGGGGCATACCGATTGGGTGACGAGTGTCGCGTTTAGTCCGGACGGGCAAAAACTGGCATCCGGGGGATTGGATCGAAAGATTATCGTGCGGGATGTGAGCTTAGACGGCTGGGAGCAGCAAGCCTGTTTCATCGCCAATCGTCCACTGAACAGCAAGGAACAGGAAACCTATTCAATCAGCACGTCCGAACAAAGCATTTGCCACTAAAGTAAGTTACCGAAAGAAACGAGATTAACCCCCACCCCAGCCCTCCCCCGTAAACGAGGGAGGGAGTAATTTCCAGTGAGAGGATATTTTTGCTTAAGACTTTCGAGAACTCACTTAAGCCATTAGCTTTTAGTCGTTAGCGATCAGGAAAGGCAAAAGGCTCGTTTTGCCACCTATAGCACATCGTAGAAACGCGCAATTCTGGACGGGTTTTAGCTAACGGCTAACCACTTAGAGCGTATTATGCAGGTTCCCCTAAAGGCCTCTATGTTGTTATAATGACTCCAGGACATTGTCGATGTGAGGCTGGTTTTTTGTTGGTTGAAGAAATCTGGGTGACTGTTGAGGAAGGTGCGGAGCGTACCGGATACAACGTCGATTATGTGCGCCGTTTAGCGCGTAACAATATACGGCTGCCGGAAGCAGAGCGTTCGCTGCGAGTTCGCCGCGATACGCACGCCTATGCCATCTGGCTGCCTGATCTCATGAATTACTCTCAAAAAGTCGAAAATGGTCATCCCCAGAATCCGGATGATGAAATCTGGGTGAATACGGCGGAAGCGGCAGAAATTACGGGCTATAATCAGAGTTATCTGTCGCAGTTAGCTTCCAGAATGTGGGATAAACCAGAGGGCGAACGCGAGATTAAAACGAAAAGGCGCGGCGGCAATTTTGAGATGTGGCTGCCGGATTTGCTCCGGCATCAACATAGAGGGGGAAAAGGCCCCCGAAGAAATACGAATTAGCCTATTGACAAAACCTATTGAGATGGTTTAGATTATAGTCATGTGCAGTAAGCTTACTGTACTGTGCTATAAAACCAGAATGCGCCGGATCGCTTCCGGTGTGTTGGGATAACCTGATCAGCAAACAGGCTTTGTGTGTTCGGCGGTTTGCTACCGTTGAATATGCCGCGAAGCGCGCGCTTCGTGAACCCCGGTGGAATGGCACGTCCCTTATCGTATAAACAAGTGAATCATGGCTGGTGGCGGTCATTCCGATATGCCACGCGACAATGTCCCTTAGAGCGGCATTGGCTAGTACGGTGCTGCTTGATGTAAGTTAACAATTAAATAATCTGACTTTCCATATATCTCGTGGAAAGTTCGAGTTCGGTTTTAAAGCTGCTCTGTGGCAACGGAGCGGCTTTTTTGTGCGTCCCTGCTTGACGCTATTTGTCAAACGCCATAATGATCAGCAAATAGCCTAAGCGAATGATGTCACCGCTTTTCACGGGGTAAACCTTGTTGGCTGTGAGCTGTTCATCGTTTAACCAGGTTCCATTGGTGCTGTCCAAATCTTCCAGCGTACAGGTTTTATCGGTAATGGTGAGCGCGGCGTGCTGGCGTGATACACCCAATGATTGTGCCTGATATTTATTCAGGTCGATTTTGAACCGATCCTGAGGCGAACCGTTGCGCCCAAGAATGAATGTCCCGGTTTGCATAAGCACAAGCGGTTGTTTTCTGCCAGCGATAAACAGGGCGACTTCACTGGAGACAGGCGTTTCGATGAACTTGCTGCGGGTGGCATCGATGGCAGCCTCGTCCATCGGAGCGAGCATAATCGGTGTGGGATCACCCGTCATTTTCGTACCCACACAGTAAGCAGGTTTGGGTCTGTTTCAATTTATTGACCTGACTGTCTGTACTATTAAATGCTTGAATTTGACACCTACTCTGAATACTTTTGGCAGGATAGGGATTATTTAAGGCTTGCCGTTCCCATTGCCGTTACCATTCCCATTGCCATTCCCATTCCCGTTGCCCCCCGCGTTAGAATTACAACTGTTGCCGGGGCAACTGCTCGTATCGGTCTGACCCGGTGCGTTACAACTGTTGCCGGGGCAACTGCTCGTGTTGGTCTGACCCGGAGCGTTGCAACTGTTGCCGGGGCAGCTATCCGGATTTTGACCCGGAGCATTGCAACTGTTGCCGGGGCAGCTATCTGACGACTGACTGTTATTCTGACTCTGATCACTGCAAGGATTGACGGGGCAGGTGTTGTTGCTCTCCTGCTGCTGAACCTGCACAACCGCCTGCGGATCGAGCGGAGGGACAACCGTTATAGGCCGATCCAGTATGTCGATGGGCAGGGTTTGCAGCACACTGGCATTGGAAGATTGGGGCAGGGCAGGCGGCGCACTCGGATGACCGTTGGCATCCAACGGAACCTGCACCTGTGTACCTGCTACCGCTGTGTATTCGACACCGAAGGCTTCTACACGGGCGTGTCCTTCCAGTGTGGTGACGGTCAGGAATTTTCCCGGCTGTGCTTCAAAAAAGACGGTAGAGCCGAGATGAATATTCACCTCGTTAATGAGCAGTTTGACTTCGCCTACGCCTTCAGGAGTTTGAATGAGCAGACCGTTGGCGGGCACATCGGAACAGCCCGCGCTCGCTTCGCCGCTTTCAAAGTAGAAGGACTGCATCGGGCGATAGTAGGGCTGGGGCGAGTCCACCGCATTTAAGCTGTTGATGTCTCCATCACTGGTCAGGAGGGATGCACTGATCCAACCCGTGTTTCCGCTGTCGGGCAGTTCCACCCGCAGCCAGGAATTATCTTTCAGCCGTTCCAGGGCGGTAAGCGTCTGCTTGGGTGGGATGGAAGCCAGTACGCCCGCGCTCGTGCTGGGGCTTTGGCGCACATTGGCGTAATCTTTACCCGCTACACTGACATTCAGCAGGGTCGGGGTTTGCGTTTCATTTTCGAGTTTGACATCGCCAAAGGCCAGGAGCGTTAAATCTTTTTTCTCGGATGGAGCCAGATTGGCCTGGAGCCGCATGAGTGCCACGCCCCAATTGCCTGTATCGGTTTCCATTTGCGACATCTGCAAGGATTGCAGGCTGGTCAGATCGACCCTATCGCCAGCAAGGTTGAAGGAAAAATTCTGAACGCCGGGTTGAGCTTCTGCCTGAATCGAAACATGACCGTAGCACGCTTGGTTACGGCTGGTGCTATCGCAAAGCTGGTCGGTGGCTGCCAAAGCCTGTTGAACAACCTGGGGGCAATCTGAAGCGGCTAACACAGGGGAGATGGAAAGGGCTAAAAGACCTATCCCGATAAATTTAGGTAACCATTTCATAGAACAACTCACTTACATCAGACTTATGATGCGCTCCTCAGGGTGGACGCATTTCGTATTGTGATTATTCGCGGATTAGCGAAATTCGATAAGAATCACAATTCCGATTGTGTTTAATATATCTCTTAAGCAAAGGATAACGAAAAACGCAAGAAATGTATACAGCTAAACGTAAATTTTTGCTGAAATCTGATTATCCAAAACCAGAATAAAAGAAGGCCAGACTGCCAACGGGCAGGCCGGGGATATGTGGCTGCCGCAAAATTGCGCTCTTGAAATTAAAAATGCGCCGGATGATAACGGACGCATTTAAAGATGTGGATGCAAGTCCCAGACCTGCATCCAGCTTTTTATATCCCAGCCTCAGCTCTTGATAAGATCGACCCAATGCTCGCCAGCGCCCGTAAATCGGGCGGCAGCACTGAACCCATTCTGAACGGCTAAGTCCCTGGGTGACCCGCCGCTCATCGAGGTTGCCAACAGACCCGTTATGGCCGGGGTGGCAAAGGATGAACCTGACCAATAAGCCCAGCCTAAAGTAGAAGGGGTACCCTCGTCCACACCCAGATTGCGGGGTGGGAAATTGCCGATATAAATCCCGGCAATCTGCTTAGTGCCTCCCGTTCCATCGCCGCCGAAGGTGATAAAACCATCGCCGCCGGGTTGATCGGCGACATTGGAGTACGGCGCGGGATTACCATTGTGATCCGCCGCCGCGACACCCTGCACACTGGCAAAAGCAGCAGGATAACGCGCCTGAAGGCGTGATCCGGGCTGCGAATCATTTCCGGCAGCCGCGACAACCGGGACTCCCCTATCGACGAGTAAGTCACAGACCCACTCGGTGAACCAGCCCATGCGACTGATCGGGGTTCCTTCCCGCAACATGGTCAGCATTACATCCCCAGCTACGGAAGCAGGGTCGCGTATCTCAGCTTCTTCATTCGGGATGCCCAACATCAGACTGCAATTGACGATGCTGGGGGTGGATGGGTGGTTATCGACAACATACTTTAATCCATGCAGCACCGTTTCGGTGGTTCCAACACCATAATCATTCAAGACCTGAATCAGATGCAGCTTCGCATCGGGAACAATCGAATGAATAATCCCCGCCACGAACAGACCGTGATCGGTCATCTTGTAGTCATGTCCCCTGATAGATACGCCTGTCTGGTCACCGTTGAGATAGTCCATTAGCGGCGTACCATCATCACGGAAACAGTCATCCATGACAATGTCGAGACGATTGAAATTGGCGACGCTCCCCGGTCCCAGCAGCGTTTGCAGCAGTTCGTGGGTTGCACCCCACTTCTTATAAGCATCTCCGAGCAGCCCCTTGACCTCCGGGGCAGTTCTCGCGATTTGTTTTTCGAAGCGTGTCGGTACGGTATCCAGAATATAAACATCGACAGGGCTTACGCTTTGTGGCTGGGCAATAGTCTGAATTTCAATTTTGGGGACAGTCAGTGGATCCACCGGCAGTCCACCCGGCCCACCGGTAGCAACCTGTCCCTGAGAACTGCTCATTGTCCAGTTGGGTGATACAGCCATAACGGTAAACTCAGGATGATATGGTATTTCGATCACAGGTGGCTGCGGAGAATCATCGCCGGAGTCCTGTTTCGAAATATCGGATTTGCTGCGTTCCTTACGCTGCGCGGCTGCCTGAGACGGCTTAATGCTCCGCTTCGGTTCCAGACTGCGGCGGCGACGGCTGAAGGCTCCATCAACCACGCGGCGATCCAAATGCTGCACCGAATTCATCAGGTCATCATCTTCCACCACTTGCCCATCCCGTTGGAGCGTGGCGAACAGCACTGAAAAATACTGTGCCGGGGTTTCACATGGGCCAATGCGTGCGTGAACGTCCAACCGCCGCAGCAAAGCAATGAGCAAGCCGCTGAGCAATCCAATTCGCTGCTGGCGAGGGGTACGTTCGAAGGTGATAACCCGCTTAGGATTCGCAGCCTCGACAGCCGCCGCTATCATCGGATCATCGATTATGCCTTCTTCCAAGAGCTTCGCTCGGATTTCTTCAGGGTCTAGTTTCTGCGTATGTTCGACGAGGAACATCATTTCGCCCTTGATGAAATCAACGGGTTTGCGATCCTCTTCCTTGATGTAGTCGTTCACGATTTCCACTCCTTACATAGAGGCCACAGGTCGTCCTGTGTGCTTCAGTATCACGCTGGTGTCCACCTCGATTGAAAGGGGACGGGTATCGCCGATGAGTTGGAATGCACCCCAGTAAGCGGGATGCAAATTCGGGTGTTCCGCCAGTATGGTGCATTGGGCATCACGCAAGGCGGCTGATTTAGAGGCACCCGTGTGCAAATTCTGATAAACGGCTTGCATCAGGCTCACGGTGAGGACATCGTTGACACGCCATAAACTGGCAATAAGCGCTCCGGTTCCGGCATAGAGAAAACCACGTCCCAGACCGATGAGTTCATCGCCGGGGGCAACTTTTGCGCGTCCGGTTTCGCAGGCGCTCAAGGTCACCAGTTCATAGCTCAAATCTTCCTGAATCAAGTCGTCCGTCAGCAGGTGCCCATCCGCCAGATGGATGTAGGAAAGTTCGGGTTGGTCAATACGGTATTCTCCATGAGCAGCAATATGCAGAATTTTGCCGGATGAGGTCATCAGCCTGCTCCGGCTGGCTTCTGCTTCGGAATAAAGGGCGGCATCAAACAAATCCTGCACGATATGCGCTTCAGCCTGAGTATGCGGCAGCTTATGATCCCAGGAATGCGCCAGAACCAATGCGCCGCTTTTGGCTTCGACAGGCTGCCGGGTGATGAGTCCGGCGGCTGGCAGGATGACGATTTCATGGTGTTCGATCAGATAGTCTGATCCGGTATACAAGGCATTAAACGGCAGATAGTGCAGTGATCCATACGGAACGATGACCAGCCGTGAGTAAGGCGCTGTGACAGCTTCCAAAGGCTGCATCAGCCCCTTATACAATTTGCCGCTGATCTTATTTGCCGATTGTGTCAGACTTTTTGCCGGAGGGCTGTCCGGGGGAAGTAGCAGCGCACAATCAATATTGAGCTGCAATTTCTCCAGCAGGGTGTCCAACTCACTGACTGTCATTTCGAGCGGATGTACGGCGATGTCACGATTCGTCAGAATGAACGCCCACAGGGCAGAGCCATCGTTATAAAACTCGATCAGCACCGTTTGCTCGTCCAAGCGAGATTGAATGTCCGCCAGCGATAACTGGCTGACGTAATCCGCCGCATCTCCCTGAAGATATAAACGCTCGGTGATGGCTTTCATCCGGCGTTCGCGCATAACACTTTCCTGATGGGCTTCGCCCGGATTGACGACAGGCCGCTTTTCGTCATCCTTAGGATGAACGGCTTGTCCCTGTGCCAGCGCATAAAACCACTGATGTTCATCGCGCAAACGGTTTAATTCCGCGATCAATTCCTGCGTTTGCGGGTCATTGTTTTTCCAGTGCAGGCTTTCGCGGTTTGCCAGATAGCCGAGCAAGACCTGTGATTTGGTGCGTTCCAATGCCTCGAAGGCACGATCAACTTGTCCTAGCTGAAGGTGGAGACGGATCAGACTGCGCAGGGCATCGCCTTTGTCTTCCAGAAAACTGGGGCGCAGGGTGATGGTCAGATTGCGCTGGACACGGGCAACTGTCGCTGAAGCCGCGTGATAGCGGCGTGCTGCGCGTTGCAGGTTCCCGCCTTTTTCCGCGATGTTCCCCAACAGCAGATGCGCCGCATAGCGCAGCGAGGGTATGTGACAGTGAGAAGCGAGTTGAAGGGCTTCCTGTCCGGCCTGTGCCGCCGCATCCAGTTCATCCAGCAGCAGCAGGGCATGGCCTTTGAGCAGCATGGCTTCGGCGTAATTCACCTTGAGCTGACTTTTCAGGAAAGACTCAGCGCTGATTTCTGACCACTGAAGCGCGGTCTGAATATCGCCCTGTTTCAGAGCGATTTGTCCACGCCGCAGCCATAACTTTGCTAACCAGCTAGCCGCTCCCCGTGACGCAAAGATCGTCTCGGCTTCAGTCAATGCCTTCTGAGCCGCGCTGAAGTTCCCCATTTCGGCTTCAATCGTCGCCAGATAGGACAGATATGTTTTTGCCGCTTCGTAGGTGATCTCCAGCCTGAGATATTCAGCAATCACCTGACGAACCAGTTCAAGCGCTTCCTTATAGCGATTGAGGTAGATGTAACACTCGACAATGCCCCGTTTGGCTAAGGCCGATTCAAGCGGCAGTTGGTCGCCCAAACGGTCTACCAGGTCGAGCAGCACTCGCAAGGCCTGACGGTAGTGCCCCTGTGCGCGTTCTATATAGGCAATACTTTGTTCAGCAGTAGCAGCGCCGCTGAGTTCTCCACGTTTTTCGAACTCTGTTCGGGCACGTTCGTAATTGTCCTGTGCCTGATGATAATTCCCCTGATAGAGCTGGGCATAACCGGTGCTGCTGTACACCATACTCAAATACTTTTCGCCATCCGTCCCCAACCGATCCACGTAGGATTTTGCGTCGTAAAATACGCGGACTGCCTCGTCATAGTTGCCCAGATTGTTATAAAGAAATCCGGTGTTCAGCAACAGCCGTACCACAAATTCCAATTTGCCATACCGCTCGAATGTCTCCCGCGCACGGGCAGCATCGCGTAAAGCAAGCTGTACACAGTCAACATCTGTACTCACAGTCAGGCGACCAATGCGCGTCCGCGCCCAGCCGACTTCATCATGTGCGTCCAGAAAAATTTGTCCAGCATGTTCCAGGTCAGACCAGGCAGACTCGACCTTACCGAGCAGTTTGAGGGAGTCGCCGCGCGCCATTGTCCCCAGCGCGATATACGACAGGTTAGAGCGGACTTCACCCACCTCGATAATCTGATTGGCAAATTCCACCGATATATTGGCATCAATCCACCAATTTCTATCGACTTCTTTCTTCAGTCCGTCAACCAAAGCATCGGCCTCGGCGGCAGAAAGCAAGGCCGCGTTCTCGATCTGAACTTCAAATTCGCTGTCCGCAATAAGTCGTGGTTTCATAAGCATGGCTGACCCCCGACGCTCAATAAATTCAATGTTGCTGGATGGCAGGATGAATGGATGATGGGCATTAGTTTATTATTTGTATTATATCCTATCCGACGATACCCTAAGAATCAGGGGTTTTAGGCGAAAATATTCTTCCCCAATCTGTATGAATACCTGTTTCAGGCTTTTATCACAGCGCGTTATGGAACATGGCTGAGTGAATTTTTGCCTCATATAGCAGGAGAGGTTAGTATTGAGGATTGTTTTCGCCGGTACATTATTCCGAACAGAAGGACTTCAGGTGACTTTCAATAGTCTGTCTCTCAACGACCTGGCTGATCACTGTGCTGAAGAAACCAGTAAATTTCACCGTAATCAACAAAATGACACGCGCTACTGTTATGAATTGATGCGGCGAGCCTTCAAGGAAAATGTATCGGATGCGCTCACCCACGTTTACCGTATCTACGAGCCATTGGTACGGAACTGGGTGTATTCCCACAGCCACTTTGCTGACACAGGCGAACACGCGGAAGATTTTGTCAATGTCGCCATGACCACCTTTTATTTTGCAGTGCGTTCAAAGAATTTCGAGGACTTTGGAGAACTTTCCCGGCTGCTTTCCTATTTAAAGATGTGTGTTCATACGTCCATCCTGCAAGCGCTCCGTAAGCGGCAGCATATTCAGATTGAACCGCATGAAGCGGATGATGAGTCCGCCCATACGCCAGACGACAGTGAAAAAGTGGATCGAGCGTTGGACAAAGAACAATTATGGGAATATATTCGACAGCTATTCCCCGACGAGCATGATATGCTCCTGATACGCTGCTATTTTGTCTATGATCTGAAACCCGCTGAAATTACGGAACTGCACCCTGCCATTTGGAAAAAATCCCGCGACGTGACCGTGAATTTGCAGCGCATCCGGCGTGTTCTTCGGGCTGATAAGCAATTACGCGAATTTTTGGGTGATGAATTCGAAGACGATTAATACGGTGCTATGCCAGGAGGGTGCCATTGAAACCACGCGCTTTGTCATGGACTAGAACCTGAATAATGTAAAAAATTATTAAAAGCAGCGCGCAGCATCAGCATTCATGTGACAAAGAAATTTTTCTCGCATTGATAACTACAAACGTGTAATCACAACTCGAATGAGGTTTTTATGATGCCGGATGAGAGCACCCCCACCACACCAGAATCCTATGAAGACCAGGTTACGGCGGCACTTGATGATGACGCTCCCCCGGAAATCAAACGGCTTTTGGCGGAAAACAAGGATTTTGAAAAACAGGTTGCTCTTGCCCGACAATTTGAATCGAAGTTAAAAGGTACTTTATTCCGCTGGGATTGTCCTACGGCACAGGAATTAGGGGACTATCATTTTCAACTTATCGCCCCGACCACTGCTGCCAGAATTACGGATCACCTCACCCATTGTGTCCATTGTCAAAGTGAATTAGAAGCATTGGTTGATTTTTTAAAGCAAAGCCCCCCGATCACCCCTGAAGCGAAACTAGAAAAATTACTGAGAGGGATGCCCCGACCAGGCGATATTATTGCCCGACTGCTGCCCCCTATACCCAATCGGGCTACAGCCGGATTACGGGGGGATAGTCAAGGCCCCCGCATACTCCAGGCCGATGGAATGACCCTCTTTATTGAAACTGAGAAACAAAACAGCCATTTCCTGATTAAGGGCCAGCTAGCCGCAGACGACCTGGAAGCATGGTCTGGAGCGCTTGTGCAAGTCGTTCAGGAAACTGACCTGATTACTGTTACAACCGTTGATGATGAAGGCGGATTCCAATTTCAATTGGACAAAACAGAGCCAGTCAAACTTCGGATTGAGAACAGCAGCGGCAAAGCAGTTGTCGTCCAAGACCTTTCGATAACATAAAAAGCATCCGCCTTGATCTACGCCACAGCGGGCGGGGTGTGCCGTTCTGTCTGGCTGTCGATAACTGGTTTAACCCGCATATAACTCCCCGCCAGGATAATGGCGGCTAAAACGATGCAGGCAATGATGCGCAGTGGACAGCCCGGATTCGCGGAAACCTGTGAATAGGACACCAGCAGCGAAATGCTCTCCACAAGAATGACGACTCCTGACCGTAACCATTTCAGATTGATCACACTTATCCTCCCCCGGAATACCTTTTCATCTACCCCAGTTGGTTGACTGCGATTTTTGTGTACAACAAGCTCCTGCTTAGATAAATGTGATTAAGCGGCTGTTTGTCACATCGCTTTTCTCCAACCTTCATCGTTATCCGTTGTCTACCTGTCATGCCCCACAAGCGGTTGTGATATGAGCCATGCTGCGCGCATTCATATGGTTGAGCACCGTCTTAGCAATACGTTGGGGTGTTCGGTTTTGTCGATTTGCTTATGGAGGATTGACATGTACAGGAAAGGGAAAGGATTGGTCGTGCTGACGCTTCTCTTGTCAGCGTCGCTTTTGCTATTCAATGTCCCTGCTCAAGCGCAGGAACCGCCGTTCAAGAATCTGAATGCCTGTCAGGAGGGAGCCTTCTCGACTGAAGAAGACTTCATGATGCTCAAGGGTGAGGCCTTCGATGGCAGTCGGTATGTCTCCGATGGTGACGTTCTGAGTCCGGGAGGGCAGGTCTGTGTCCGCAACGAGGAATTGATTCGCCCCTTTAGAAAAGAGTTCCCTGTAGTCGATCTCGGCCTGGATGGGCTGGACATCCTCGGTTTTGAACCGGGGCTGATTGCCTTCTCCACCGAACTGGATGCTCCTGACGGGACATTTACGGCAGGCGACGTGCTCATAACGGATGGCACCATGACCGCTGTTATTCCGAACGCGCAGCTCGTTTCACCCTTCGGGATTCGCTACAACATTGGGTTGGATGAAGTCAAGTTTATGGGCGACATCCAGAACATCATCGGATTTGTGCAGAGTGTGAGCGGGATCAAACGCGCGGATTGGCGAACCGGCCAGTTACAAACCCTGCTCAGACGGTTCAAAATCGACATCTGGTTCTCGATAGAAGGAACTTTCGGCAACTTCGAGAAACCTATTCTGGATGGTGATTTGCTCTCCGCCAGAGGTCGTGTGGTAGCGACCAATCGTGATCTGCTGGAAGCGTCTGTCCCGGCGGGTATTCCCAAAGATGGTGTTGATTTCGGGCTGGATGCCTTCTCGGTAGCGCGGGATCAAATAGACAGTGAGCGCCCCGACATCCTTTTCTCAACCGAGATTCTTTACAACGGCGAATTGAATTTCACCGATGGCGATATTCTTCTCAGCCGTGGTGGGGTGCTTGTGACCAATGATGCCCTGGTGGCAGCGTTCAATCCCGCCGCGAAATTCCTGGGACTGGATGCCCTCTGGCTCAATTCGATTGTGAGCGGTCAACCGGTGATCGAGAGCATCTGCGGCGATGACCACAGCGTGGCGGATTTCGATGGCGGTCTGGTCGCCGTGAACGGCCCCGGAACGGGTCTCTATATGGATCCGACGCTTCCCGGACCAGCAGGTGAGGCACTGCGCCGCCCGTGTGGTGAGTTTGTCCCGTTTGAAGGTTCGCTGCCGCAGACTGGCTTCAAGCGCTTCCGCGTCGCCTACCGTGATGCCGGGACACCACGACCCGCCTGGGGGACTGCACCGGGTATCCAGACCCAATGGCTGTTAAAAGTCAGGCACTACCGGTTTATCTTCCCTGTAGGCTTCGTCCCGTATTGTCCAACGGCAAATCTGGCCGATCCGAGTACCTACCAACTGCTTCAGACAGACGGTGACGGCTGGATGAATGCTCACAATTATATTGACGCAGAAGATGGCATTCTCACCGGCTGCGAACACGATCTCAAGCTGGCAGTGTGGAATACCAACAACGCGCAGCCAACGGCCTTAATGCTGATGCCACCGGGGCCACCCAACAAAGATGGTCATTACGTGACCTGGCTGGAATGGGAAACCGACGGCGGCGCGATGGAAAGCGAGTCAGTAGAACATCATGTCCAGCTTGACAACACGCTGCCCGCAATTTCTCAATTCGAGATACGCACACCGGATGGCAAAGTTGTCCCGCAGTGTAATGTGGATAATCCCGCACACGGTAACATTTATCAGGTGTGGAGCCAGATTGCGGATGACTACTACTGGAATTTCAGCCTGCATCTGTATGGTGGGGCAGGTGGTTCAGCGGGATATGGGCCGCATGATTTCCGTTTCACGCCCGATGGCACAGTGGGAGTCGATAACACAGACGACACGGGTACAACGCCCGATGGTTCCATCCAGCATCTGCGGGACATCGATATGCTTGACCTGGGGAAGGACAACTTCGTCAAGTGCTGCTATATGCTTACTATCGACGTGCGCGACTCGGCTATCCGGCACAACTTCAACCGCATTGTCGCCAGTGACATTTCCGGCAGCTACTCCTCATCGACCTACATCCTCTTCGCAGCGACACCGTAAGCTGTTGAATTAGCAAAAAACGATGAGGGACACATCCTGCTGTGTCCCTCATCGCTCACAATGCGTTATTTATCGACAACGGGCGGGAAGAAATTCAGGCTGGCGATCATATCATCGAACACCTTCCCGGCCTCGGCGGCGGATGCCGGAGGCGTATCCAGATCGAAGGAATAGCCACTCTGGTTGCTTTCCACATAGACGACTTCGAACGCGCCGACCAAATCTTCACCATCCGAGGAGGTATAGCTGTAACTGACCAGATAACCGGGATTATCCCCGACGGTAACAGCCTGCGGTTCGCCCGCCTTGAAATTGTCCAGCTTGCCCGTGAACTCATCCAGTTTGGTTTGCAGCACTTCTTCCGCTGAGGTGACGTTGTAGGACTCAACATAAATGCTGATATTGCCGTCCGGACTGCTCACAATCAGGGTCACGCCGCCATCATCAGCGGTCTGCACAGTCGGGTCACTCCATGCCCAGGGCATCAGGAAATTGACCCCAAAAGTGATGTCCTTAAAGCCACGATAGGCCGGGTCTAAGCCTGTATTGTCAATCTTCAGGGGCGCAGAAGCGGTGCTGACATTGCCAGCAGCGTCTTCCAAACGCAGGATCATGGTGTAATCGCCCGATTCCGCCGGGGCAAAATCGTAGCTGATTTTGGGCGCATTGAGGTTCAGCATCACACCGGACTGGATAAATTCCAGTTCGCCTTTCGCGTTGAGGAAGCGGAAGGTCGGCTCAAACACATCGCCGGGGAGTGGACGGATCGAAAACGGCGAATCACTGCCCTGGGCGATTAACCACAGCCCGGAATAGGTCTGCGTTTCGTTATCAAACACCATATAGGCATTGCGCGGCTCGCTGCCGTCGCCCGGATGGTAAATGCCGCTGACGCGCTCGATGGTGTCATCATTGCGGTCACTGAGCAGTACGGTGGACACGGTGTTGGTGCCATCCGTCACGACAGGCATCTGGACATTCCAGGTAAATTCCCAGTTGGACAGGCCATCGGGATAATTTTCTATCGATTCGCCATCGGCGGTCACTTCGGACGACACGAGCGGCGAGTAATCCAGCATAATAGCGGTCTGCTGGTCAAGCTGAAGCAGCACGATGAAGGCCATATCGACAATGCTGGTACCGTTCATATCAAAATTCAAAACGGGCGGATCATAGATATTGCTGACCCCCTCTCCCGGCAGCACACGGGTGATGTTGACGCTGAGTGCTGCTTGATCCAGTGTCGCGCTGGCAGTTCCGTAGAAGGTGGTTAAAAAGGTCTGCCAACCCGCCATGCTCTGCGATACTTCGCTGGGATAACGGTCAGCAAAATAGCTGTAGATATTGCCATTGCGCGGGAAGAAAATCGTCAGCCCGTTGGCGTGGGGCTGGTTGACCTGCTGGTGATACAACACCATTTGCTGTATGGCATCAATCACCCCCTGAGCAGCCGTTCCTACCGCCTGATCTGGCGAAAGCTGTTGGGTCAGTTCCATGAAGTGCATCAGATCAACTGACGAAATCTGGTCGGCTTCATCAGGCGTGTCGTTGGCAAAAATCTGCACATTGTTACGCGCGTCGCCGATCACGCCGATCAACGGGTTGGGATTGGCCTGCACCGCTGTCGAGAAACCATCCAGCGCCGCAAGCACGCCATCCACTTTCGATAAATCCAGCACACCCAGATCGTAATCATCCCAGGCCGGGCTTGCCAGTTGGCTGTAGAAGCCGACATAACCATCGACTGCCTCTTTGCCAAAATCAACGGGGGTCATGTCCGGGTTATTCACCAACGCGGTCAGCGGTCTGACATAATTCCAGCCCGCGCCCGGAATAGTCTGTTCAGAAGCGATGGCGTAATTGGCATACGGCGCAACCGTCTTCAAAACTTCCAACTGTGCTTCCAGACAGGCATCAAAGGCTACGAAATCGAGTTTAGACACGCCGGATTGGGTGGTAATGGCTGAGAGCGCCTGATCGATTTCCGGCAGGGTGAGCGCGTCATTGTTGGATGCTTCATCAATCGCCAGCGCAGGCCAGCCGCCGCCGTGATCCGAGATAAACAGCCCATAATGGTCAGCCGGATATTGATTCATCGTCCACAGCGCAAAATCCACCAGGGTTTGCGGATCGCCGGAGTCCACTTCGCCCAGCGATTCCAGCGACGTTTGTTGCAGCGGAATCATCGGTGCGCCTTCCGCCAGCGGAACTACCCGCTGAAGCGCAAGGGTATCAATATCCCCCTGAGAAGCGTTACGGAGCTGCGTCACCAGGCCATCCAGATCGGCCTGCGATGCGCCGATGTCCTCTGGCTTGAGTGCGCTGTAGAACTGCACCAGCGCATCTTTCGACACCATGAAATCACCCGACGAGGTGGTTCCGGTTGGTTTTTCAATGCGGAAGCGGCGTGCGTCCGTCCAATCGCCAAAGGTCGATTCATACCCGGCGGCGCGGTCAAACTGGACAATGATGTTGACATCATCACTGCTGCCAACCGCCTGCATTTCCATCAGATCGTTGATGGCAAAGGACTCCAGATCATTATCCAGCGCCATGTAATAAATAATCGTCCACTTGGCTTTGCCGCTCTGCGCCTGCGCGACACTCAGCGACAGTGTGAGTATGCCCAGCAGTAAAACCAACACGATCAATTTAAAGCGAGTTTTCATGATTGCCCCCTTATATACAGAACCCAATTTCAAAATAAAGAGATGCCTCAGACCGAGAGGCATCCAAAAATGCGTGTACTGAAATTGCTGTATGCTGCCGACGATTTCTGTATCCAACTGAAGCGGGAATCTCCCGCGTTTGGAAGGTGTTTAGGCCGCCAGAATGCCATCCAGATGATGTGCCAATGCTTCCATGTGGCGGGCAACGATGTCACCAACGGACTGCTTCGGATTGGTCTCAATCGTTTGCCAGATTTGATAAAAAGCGTCCCGCAGGCTTTCTTCGACAAGTCCCCAACGTGGTACCGCTGGCAAGGAGTAGCCTCCCCTTATAGCGGCAATCATAACACGATAATCCGGGTCGTTAGCATAAACCGGATCATCCATCACATCCAAGCGAACGGGCAGCATACCCAGCATCGTACCCAGTTCCATTTGTGACTGCCTGCTGGTCAACTGCGCGATCAGATTTACAGCACTACGTTCATGGCTGGCTGATATATGCTTGAAAATGATGAGATGTGATCCGCCTACAAAGGCCGGGCCGGGTGGAAGCGTCAGGCCGAGATTGGCCGTTCCATTGGGATTTTCATAAGTATCACGAAGGCGCGTGAGGAGCCAGGGGCCGTTGATCGTCACGGCTGCCTCCCGGCGGGTGAAGCGATAAATGGCATCCATTTCGCTCATGGACACACACGGCACCATATAGCGGCGGAGACGGAAATAGGCTTCAATACCGCGCAGCGCGTTCGATTCAGCAAAAGCCGTTGACTTACGATCCGGGCTGAGAAAATCGCCGCCTGCCTGACATAACCAGGGAACGAGGTTATGGACGGTATTATTGACACAACTGGTCATGGTGACCCAGGGGTACTCGATACCGCCTGCCTGAAGGCGGCGGAAAGTCTCCTCCATCTGTTCCGGTGTCTGGAACGCGGTGTCGCAGTCAATATGGCAGTCTTCGAGCATATCGCGCCAGAAATAAATCACGCGGGTGTCCCCCATCCAGGGTATGCCCCAAACCTGCTTATCACCCGTCAGCATCGTGCTGGCCCAGGCGGCTGGCAGGAAAGTATCGGATCGCCCAAACTGCTTCAGTTCAGACGGTTCGAAGGGACGCAGCACATTCATTTTGGCCAGGCTGCCCAACCATGTGCTGCCGATTTCAGCAGTTTCAAAGCCCTTATGTTGAAAAGCGGCGTTACGTGCAGAGTCCCATAACTCAGGCCAGGGAGTCATAGAACAATGAATTGAAGTGTCCAGATGCCAATGTTTCAGGCGTTGAAGAAAATAGTGGTAGATGATTTCGGAACGTTCAGCGATAGCAAATTCGAATTCAGACATGATCTGTAATTCCACCTAAATGAACGACTGTGAGATTTTGTCAGTCTCCATATATCCATTGTAATATTCGTAATAAGGAACAAAGTGTTAAGAATTCAGGATAATGTAAATTCCTGCTAACCGTTCCAAACATCATCGAATATGAAGGTTCCCGCAATCCAACGCTGCGCTGCAACAGGCATCCGGGCGATTTTGTGGGTACTATCGTGGGCGATTTCACATTTAAGAAATGGAAGCAGCCATATGCGTTTACTCGTTACCGGTGGGGCAGGGATGCTGGGACGCGCCATCAGCAGCACGCTCCGGCAAAATGGTCACACCGTCACCAGTTTCGATCTCCAACCGTCACCAGAAGCCGATATGGACTCACTCATCGGTGATGTCCGCGATGCCAGCGCCGTAGCAAGCGCCTGTGAGGGCAGGGATGCCGTCATCCACACAGCGGCTTATCTGAACCAGCTTCCGGGCAAACAAGCGCTGATGGACGACATCAATGTGCAGGGGACACGCAATATCATCGCCGCCTGTCAGAACGCGCAGGTGCCCCGCTTGATTTATACCAGTTCAGTCGATGTGGTTTTTGATGGCAGACCGATTGTGAACGGCGATGAAAGGCTGCCGTATCCGAAACAGCATCTCGATTACTACAGCCATACCAAAATGGTCGGCGAACAGGACGTGATTGCCGCCAATGGTGCCCAGGGATTGGCGACCTGTTCATTACGCGCGGCGGGTTTATACGGCCCGCATGACCGCCACCGTTTTCCCAATGTCATCCCGCGAACGGCGAAAAGCGGAAAATTCACCATCATTGGCGATGGCAAAGCGGTATTCAATCATGTCTACATCGACAATATGGCGCACGCTTTCCGGCTGGCAGCCGAGCGCCTGAGCCTCGATAGTCCGTTAGCAGGGCAGTGCTACTTCATCACCGATTACGCACCCTCCAATTTTTTCGCCTTCTTTAAACCTTATCTGGATGGTCTGGGTATCCACTACAGCGAAGCGCATCTTCCGGTGGGACTGGCGATGATTCTGGCGCAGGCTGCCGAACGCCTCTATCAATGGAGAGGCGGGAGCGCACCCCTCATCTCGCGCTATGCCGTCGCCGCGACTGCCCGTGATTTCTGGTTCAATCATGATAAGGCCGCGCGTGATTTCGCTTATGCGCCCGTTGTCAGCGAAGCCGATGCCTTTGAACGGACTCTCGAATGGGCACGTCAGACGTTTTTAACGTGACGATTGTTACCTGACCGTTAATCCGTTTGGTTGTACAGTGAGCGGATAGTAGGGAGGGGATGACATGGGTTATAAAGTTTCGTGGATACTGGAAAATCGCATCATGCTAATTTCCTATCAGGGCGTGCTGAGCAAAGCCGATCTGAAGAATTATCTGATGGAAACAATGGATATGCGTGACCGCGCCAATGCCGCTCTGGGCGAGGGCGGGCCGCTGGTGCATACCATCACGGATGCACGCCGCCTGACCAAAAATGAAATCTCGCTCAAGGAAGCCATTAAAATGATCGACATCCTGCGCAAGCAGCGGGTAGGGTGGTCAATCTACATCGCCTCCAACAAGCTCGATATGTTCTTTGCGACTGTCGGACATCAGATCGCCGGGGTGCGCTACCGCACCGTCGCCACTGTCACGGAAGGGGTCAATTTCCTGAAGGAAACCGATGACACGCTGGCGAATTTCACTTACAGCGGCGAAAAAGCATCTTCATAAGGGCGCTGCGGCGGGCAGTCTCCCTCTGTAAACAGGTTGCATCTTTGCGTGAGCGTTTGCGATCACGAATTACGTGATGAATGTTATTTCCTTATCGATAAATTCGCCGTACCATGTAGTTGTTCCATTTAATAATGCTTCTCTTCTTTTTCCAAAATGAAGCATTACAGAAAAAGGCGACAACATTATCATGAAAAGCCGTACGGATATCGATTTTAAATGCTCACGAAAATCCTTTTTATATTACAGCCTGATTATCTCGTTAATCCTGTTGTTGATTGCTGGCTGTTCGCCATCTGGGGGCACGCCAGTCCCCGGACTGGACTCAGGCTTAAGCGTTGAGCAGGGTACAGTTAAAGTAATCGGCGCGGAACGTACCGATCAAATTAAGCTTGGGGACAATGTTGCCAACGCCAGAGATGGCGCTGATATAATCCTTGTTTCCGTCGATGTCACCGGTGATGTGCCGCTGGCGGGTAAAAGCGGGGCACTCACTAATCTTTCCGCTGGCAAGTGGGTCATAACAGACCAAAGCGGTGGCAGTTATTCGGTCAGTGGCCTTATTGAGGGTAAGTTGTTATTTGAAGTCCGCGAACCCTCACGGGGGCTAACCCTTCACCTGGGCGATCAGATTAGCATTTCGCTGGATCGTTTTCTGGGCGCGGTTGAAGCTGTATCGTCCCAGGAAATAACGCCCAGCCCAACTGTAATCAGACCGACTTCATCTGGATTAACAGCCCAGATAGAACAAACCGCCACAGCTCTGGCGCTCGCCTTTGGCACACCTTCAACCAGTCCTACAACCGCAGCCCTTTCTGAAGCCAATGTGCGCGAAACGGCTGTCGCTTCAACGCTGCTGGAGGCACAGCAGCTTACCCTGACACCCGCTTCTGTTGAGCTTTCCAATACGGCGGCCTCTCGCAATGGCTGGTTGACCGTCCAGTATCCGGCGGATTGGCATCAGTTCCCCTTCATAACGTTCTCTGTAGGGGATGGCATGGTGGAAATTGGCGATTCGGGGGAATCACTGACCATCAGAGTAGGGGTCTATGATGCCGAACGCCTGGCATTACAACTTGGACTTGAGCGCGGGCCGGGCGGCGATGTTACGCTGAGTTCACCTCCGACATCGGGCGAAGTTTATACGTTCACCGCTGAGCGGTCAGCATCAGAAGACATTGCCTTTAGCCCGTCAATCGATTTGACGACTCCTCTGGTAGCAGGGGATACAAAAGGGTTGTATTTCATTAGCTCGGAACCCTCGCGTCGGACAATTACGATTGTTGAACAAATACCAGACGGACGGATTTTGCGCGTCATTGCCTACATCAATGACGACACATCGCTGCAAGATGCCTTCAGCCTGATGATCGCAATCGCAAAGTCAGCGAAAGTGACCAGCTAAAATCATGCAGCTTATGGGGCATATCGTCTCGCAGGCAGACTGCGTACCGATACGCCCCTAAAACTTGCTCTAACTTCGTCCGCAGCCGGGAGGTTTACTCTCCGCTGTCGGCCTTCTGCGCCTGATCCACGACCCAGAGAATGCCCTCGATGATTAAAACTCGTGCTGCCGTACCCATAATCGTTGGAAAACCCCCAGGTTCGGATGCACCCGTTACAGACCCCTTGACTTCGAGTCGACTCTAAGATGTAGACTGTCAACCATGAACACAACTCAACAAACACTCACGATTCAGGAAGCGGCGGAAGCTACCGGATTGACCGCTCATACACTGCGTTATTACGAGCGGATCGGTTTGCTGATGCCGGTTGGTCGGGCTGCGAATGGACATCGACGCTATTCGGAGCGCGAGATTGATTTCATCCGGACGCTGAACCGCTGGCGGCTGACCGGGATGCCGCTGGTGGATATTCAGCGTTATGTGAAGCTGGTGCAGGAAGGCGACGCGACGGCGGGGGAACGTCGGGCACTGCTGGAAGCGCACCGCCAAACAGTCGTCCAGCAGCTTGAAGAACTGCAAGCCACGCTGGCAATCATCGACTACAAGATTGAGAACTACACGAACATCGAGCAAGAACAGGAGAAGGCTTTCGCATGAAAACGCGAATTCTGGGAAACAGCGGCATTGAAGTCACGGCAGTCGGTCTGGGCTGCATGGGTATGTCGGATTTTTATGGCGCGTCGGATGATGTCGCTTCGCTGGCACTGCTGGAAAAAGCGGTTGAGATGGGTGTCAATTTCTGGGACACCGCCGATATGTATGGAACGGGTCACAACGAAATGCTGATTTCGCAGGTGCTGCGGCATCACCGCGACGCAATCACCATCGCGACCAAATTCGGCAATATGCGGCGGATTGATGGGGCACACATGGGCATTAACGGCACGCCGGAGTATGTCAAGTCGGCCTGCGACATGAGCCTGAAGCGGCTGGGTGTTGACCACATCGATTTGTATTACCAGCATCGGGTTGACCCGAATGTGCCGATTGAGGACACGGTTGGCGCGATGGCGGAATTGGTGAAAGCGGGGAAGGTGCGCTTCATCGGACTTTCGGAAGCCTCGGCGCAGACCATTCGGAAGGCTTACGCGGTGCATCCGATTACGGCGCTGCAAACCGAGTATTCGCTGTGGACGCGCGACCCGGAAGGCGAGATTCTGGATACCTGCCGGGAACTGAATATCGCCTTTGTGGCGTACAGTCCATTGGGGCGCGGCTTCCTGACAGGGCAGGCGACCCAGCCGGATGAACTGGCGGCGGATGATTTCCGGCGCTTCAATCCGCGCTGGCGTGAGGAAAATCTGGCGCAAAATCTGGCGCTGGTGGATAAGATCAAGGCAATCGCGGCGGCGAAGAACTGCACTCCGGCACAGTTGGCGCTGGCCTGGGTCTTGGCACAGGGCGAGCATATCATCCCGATCCCCGGCACACGGCGCGAAAAATATCTGCGGGAAAATCTGGGCGCGCTGGATGTGACGCTGACGACAGATGATCTGGCGATGATTAACGATGCGCTTCCGGCGGGCGCAGCGGCTGGAACCCGTTACCCCGAAATGATGATGAACCGGGTGAATGTGTAAATCATCACCGGCAAATTAAAGAATTCCTGTAGGGACACGATATATCGTGTCCCTACCAATGACGGTAATATCCCCTCAAATCCCCCTCAAAACGTTCTTTTTTGCGTGGAAAAGGCTGTCAAAAGACATGTCCATTCACGGATAGCTGTCATGGGACTTACACGAGAACAAATGTTATAATCCCTGCGCTTGATCCTCGTTTGATGCGGAGGTCTCATTTTATGCTGACAACGATTGAAAAAGTTTTACAACGGGCGACCCCTGAAAGTCAGGGCATCGCTTCCAGTGCCATTCTGAAATTTGTCGAAGCAGTGGAAAATCAGATTCACGAACTCCACAGCTTCATGCTGCTGCGACATGGCAA
>JBGAGR010000071.1:0-31293 GCA_044226645.1 Aggregatilineales bacterium | reverse complement strand
CAGCAGCAAAATAAGCCATCCTCCAAACCCAATATGGGCAGCATTGGCGACGCGCTGGGTGAACAGCTCAACAAGAAAACCATTCATCGCGAAGGGCCGGATAAAAAATTCTCCAACCTCAGCGCGGGTGCTGATCAAAAGCCCGGACAACACAGCGCGCCGGACAAGCGAAAGAAAGAATAAATCTGCATCTTCTTTCATCGGGGGCGTATCGTGCCTGATACGCCCTCAGCCCCCCTTTGAAACGCGCCCCACCAGCGCTGTCGCACAGCCGCCGAAAAAGCTGTAGCGGCACACTTCGCAGCCCTGCGCCGTAAAATTTCGCTCTAATGAACGGCAGTCCCCGAAAGCCGCCACATAACGCCCCAGCATTCGGTAATTCTCCGGGTTGCCCAACAACAGTTTGCCCAATATGGGTACGATTTTCCCCAGATAAAAAAGATAGGGGACGCGCAGCACTGCATAGGGCGGAACCGAAACTTCCACCAGCCCGAACGTCCCGCCCGGTTTGAGAATCCGCAGCACTTCCTGAACAAACTGGCACTGCTGTTCCGGCGAAAGTGTTTTGACCCCATAGACGCACAGCACGACATCCATGCTGCCCGATACAATCGACGTACACAGCGCATTTTCATGCAGAACAGCGCTGTTGTTAACGGATGCACTGCGGCGACGCGCCGTTTCGACCATTCGCCGGGAGAAATCAATTCCTGTGAGATACCCTTTCCGTCCGATTCGCGGGAAAATATACTGCCAGCTTTCACCGCCGCCCGCCATCAGATCACAGACGCGCATCCCCTTCCGCACATCCATCCGGTTGATAAGCTGCCGCCGCCAGCGCAGATTAAATCCGAATGAGGTGATATTCGATACCCGCTCGTAGCTGTCCTGCATCTCGTCAGCAGCGCTTGCTGAAAAGCTGTCTCACATTCCGTCGGACATCAGATTTATCCTCATACTGGATGATGAGCAGTAATTTCGGTGGGACGAATATTTTCGCTTCCCGGTCTTTTCATGCTGTTTGATGTAATGTCTGACGAATCCGCGTACTGCATAAACAGCGCTTCCGCTAGCAATCAGCGCAGGCACTTGAACGAAATAATCACTCAGCGCTGAGATTGAGTAGAGTTTCAGCAGGAAGATAACCGCCCCGATGTAGGTCACAACTGCCGCGAGGATGATTACAGTCCAGCGAAAAAGCTTCACATCCTGCACAGGATGAAAAACGTAGTTGGTGACAAGACCGATTATCAGACCATCGACCAACCCCAGAATCAGTCCCATAATCGCACCGAAGAATGCGCCGTACAGGGTGCCGATAAGCGCGAAAACGCATGTTCCGTAAAGCGCACCCAATATCGTGCCATACTTCAGTCCTTTTATCAGCACATAACCGACTGTACTCATGATTCAAGCTCCCTGGCTAATCGACTCAGCACAACAGACATCATAGGTTTCGGCTCAGTAATCCCCAGATAGTGTTTGACGAAATTGAGCGCCGTATAAACCATGCCGATAACCGCCAGCAATATCGGCTGATGCATGAACATAAGCGTGTCCCAACTGGGTGGATACGCCCGTCCTGAAAGCGCCAGTGGAAGCAGGATAAGCAGGAAAAACAGCGCTCCGGCATACGTCACCAGTGCGGTAAAAGCAGTGATGACCCAGCGAAAGCGCTTCGGATGGCGCACCGGGTTAAACATCAGGCGACAGAGAATGCCAATCATCAGCCCATCAAAAAATCCGGTGAAAATCCCTGTCACCGCACCGAAAGGCGCTCCGAGAATCAGTCCTGCACCGGGGTTGCTTCCTTCTCCGAATGAAACCCACAACGTAGCCAGAAGCGCTCCATATAGAAACCCTCTCCAGGTGAAGTATTTGACGCTATCCCATACGATCCTCATGATTCACCTCTCGCCGCTATTCAATAATCTTTGTCTGTTGAATAATGGATTTTTCGGCATATTGCCAACCCACATAACCAGCGGCAGAGGCAGCAATCAATCCCGGAATGAACAGAAATGCGAGTGAAGCAAATGTCATTGAATTACCAGAACCCGTAAAAATCATGACGTTTATTGGCAGGCCGATAAATGCCAGCAGTCCACACAGCAGACTTATGATTTTTCGGTAGGAGACGGGATTAGCCACACGGCGAAATAAGGTGTAATTGAGGATACCAACGACCAATCCATTCAAAATCCCGCTGGCAGTTCCAGCGATCCAGCCCATAAATGCCCCAATGACCGCTCCATACAGGAACGCAGCGAAGTTAGCCAAAGCACCGCCATAAATCGCGCCGAAAAATCCGCCCAACACGAACCCATAGCCCATCCCGCGCAGCGTCATATAAGCAAGCGCGTTCCAGATAGTTCTCATGATGCAGTTCCACCAAACACACTTTGGACAATCGTCGCCAGCCGCGCCAGTGAACGTGAAACAGGTGGCAGAATCAATGCTGGACGCGCCAGATTGAGCGCATCGTGGCTGAATTGAAGAAGCTGCTCCGGTTGCCTGACCATCCGGCGTGGAATCGTTCATCCAGAACAGCAGCACCAGAAAATGGGCGCTGTAGAGTACGGTGCTGATATGTGCGGCTTGCGGTTGCTTCGGCGCATCACTCGCGCCGCTCACCACCTGCGCGAATACCTGCCCCATCTGCTCACGAATATCGGCGGTGGAATCACTCAGTACACCGACAGGCGAATTGGGATTCATGGCGCTGCCAAATACGCCTGTGTACGCCGCGCGATAGGGGTCACGTCGTCGATCATCGCGCGCATCACGTCATAAAAGCGCTGCGAGAGCGGCGCGGGCGGCATGGCCTGTACCCGTTCTGTGCTTAGCTACATTGCGGCGATACAGCGCCATCACGAAATCTTCCTTCGACTCGAAATAGCGATACGCCAGTCCCAGTGAACATCCGCAGCGCTGGCGATGTCACGCATGGTCGTAGCCTCATAGCCCTTTTCCATGAACAGATTCACAGCAGTCTCAAAAAATACGCTGGCGCGTCTGTTCGGCCTTTGGTGTTAATTCGATTTGCGACTCGTCCATTTGCCACCTTCCCCAAAAGTGAACATGTTCATTTTTCAACTGATAAAAGAAGCTGCGTCGCGCAGCCCAAAAGTGAACGTGTTCATTTCCATACAGCGTAGCATGAATCGATAGATCATGTCAAGCAAATTCTTATTCCGTCGTTGTGCTAAAATACGGAGAACTATAGAACAGGGGGTCGCAATGGCAAAGCATCGGATTTATACGATGAGTTTCGCAAGAGTCTATCCAGAGTACGTTAATAAGGCCGAGAAAAAAGGACGCACAAAAGCCGAAGTCGATGAAATTATTGGCTGGCTGACCGGCTATAGTCAGGAAGCGTTAGAAGCGGAACTGGAAAAACAAACCGACGTTGAGACTTTTCTGATGGAAGCGCCTCAACCGAATCCTGCACGTACTTTAATTAAAGGCGTGGTTTGTGGTGTCCGCATAGAAGAGATCGAAGAACCCACCATGCGGGAAATTCGCTACCTGGATAAATTAATTGATGAGTTAGCCAAGGGAAAAACGATGGAGAAGATTTTGCGGAATGCATAAATCCTCTTTGCGTTGAATTCCCACAAAACAAACAGCCGGTGCGGTTGTCCACATCGGCTGCTTGCCCCTCTACAATAATGCAATCCGGTTGATGGCGTTTTGTGATTGACGATAAAACTGCCACCGGACGGAAATAATCAGTTTTGCAGTTCAGCGCCTGCCAGCACTGCATCCTTACTATGCACCCGTTCGCCCATTTTGACAACTGCGCCTGCCCATGATAAGCCCGAACCGAATGCCACCATCCCGGTTACGTCACCCGCTTTCAGGCGACCTTCCTGAATAGCCTCGACCAGCGCCAGCGGAATCGATGCCGCTGAGGTATTACCATATTTATGCAGGTTGACGAAGAATTTCTCCATCGGCACATTGATATACTTCGCCGCAGTTTCGATGATGCGCAGGTTTGCCTGATGCGGGATAATCAAATCCAGATCAAGCGGCGTGATGCCTGCCTGTCCCGTAATATTTCCCAGACAGGTCGCCAGCTTCCGCACTGCAAATTTAAATACTTCCTGCCCGTTCATGCGGATATAGTGTTCGCGCTCATCGACCACTTTTTGTGATACCGGGTTGACCACCCCACCGCCCGGAACCCACAGATTATGCGCCATGCCGCCGTCCGAACCGAGTTCGAAGGCCATCAGCCCCGCGTCTCCCGTTGATGGTTGCAGCACGACTGCCGCCGCCGCATCGCCAAACAGCACGCAGGTCGTTCTGTCCGTGTAGTCGAGAGCATAGGAAATCACTTCCACGCCGATCACCAGAATATTCTTAAACGCGCCGGACGCAATAAACTGGCTGCCTGTTACCAGAGAATACACCCAACCGGAACATCCCGCCGCAATCGTAAACGCCGGGCAGGTTGCGCCCATGGCGTGCTGAATGAAGTTCGCCGGGGAGGGCAGCAGATAATCCGGTGACGAATTGGCGACGATAATCAAATCGAGGTCAGTCGGTTTCAATCCCGCTACCGAAAGGGCTTCCAATCCAGCATCCACCGCCATCGTGGTAGTGGTTTCACCTTCTGACCGGACATGGCGTTCCTTGATACCCGTGCGACTGACAATCCACTCATCAGTCGTATCAACTATTTTTTCCATATCGTGGTTGGTCAGAACCTTCACCGGAACGTATTTGCCCCAACCTGTAATTTCGGCGCGTAATGTATTCATCAAAAGACCTCAGATTTTATAGAAACGAACTCAACACTTAATCAGGATAGACGAAAAACACAGAGATTGAGCGCTCTGTGTTCTTAATTCTTCAAGCATTAGGCGTGCTTTACTGCAAAACCGGGATCTCCTGCGCCTCATGCCGCGTTTCTTCCATCATCCGGCGGCGGCTCAACAGCATAAATCCAGCAACCAGCGCGATTCCGGCGGCAATCTGGACGCGCGGCGGCAGATAACGCACCCGCGCTACCACATTATAGCGACTTCCCACCAGTTCATGACGCAGCCGCCCGACGAAACGGCGCGATGGCTGTGATCCCACCAGTGTCAGATGCAGGCGGCGGATAATGCCGATAAAACCTTCGACTTCCTGACGCGGCACGGCATAACGGCTCACAATCGAGTCCATGTTTTGTTGATCTTCCGCCAGCATCGCCTCTGTGACAGCGGATAAGAGATTTTCAAGTTCCAGATTGTTCGCCATTTTTGCCTTCTTTCGCATTTGCAGGCTTAAGGTTGACCTGCTGCATTTGAATATCATCACGCAGGGCAATCAATGTCCGGTGATATAACGACTTAATCGCACCCTCAGTACGATCCAGAATTTCACCTACCTCGGCATTCGATAAGCCGGAAACAAATTTCAGATAAAGAAGCTGCTGGCGCTCTTCAGGAAGCCGCGCAATCGCGCCCAATAACTGCTCGCGTTCTTCTTTATCCTCCGTCAGAGAATCCGGCGAATCGCTGTGCGATCCCATACCGACAAATTCATCCAGCGGGATAATCTTGCGCCGCCCCCGGTCACGATGCCAGTTCGCCACCAGATTATGAGCAATGCGGTACAACCAGGCTTGAAAAGGCACACCGCGTTCGGTATAAGTTTCGATATGCCCCATCGCCCGGTGGAAAACCGCCGATGTCAAATCTTCAGCGTCCTGATGATTGCCTGTCCGGTAGTAGATATACTTATATATCTTTTCGATGTAACGCTCGTACAGGACACCAAAAGCATCCTGGCTGTCTTTCGCCAGAAGCACTAATTCAGTATCCGGCAGGGTCGTTAAATCTTGTGGTTTACGGTTAAAGAATTTCATCAGCAGTAAAAACCCGCACCAGTGTCAGGAGTTGCGCGGTTGGTGGAAAAAAATACAGGCCGGGTTTTTCCCAGCCTGTAATGTGCATCAAAACGTGATAACCGTCTTACTTGGCGGCAGGCGGCATCAACACAGTATCGATAACATGAATGACACCTGTACGGGTCAGGATGTCCGCCTGGACAACCTTCGCGCCGTTCACGGTCACGCTGCCATCGTCACCAACTACGACGGTCAGGTTTGAGCCTGCCAGTGTGGGAACATCCATGCTGCCCATCGCCACTACATCGCTTGCCAGATGCGCGCCAGCGACCACATGGTACAGCAGAACGCCGGTCAATGCGGTCGGGTCTTTCATCAGTGAATCGAGTGTAGCTGCATCAACCGCCGCGAAAGCGTCATCGTTGGGTGCGAAAACGGTCAGCGGAGTGGTCGAAGTATCGGCGGTGCTGGTCAGACCAGCCGCTTCAATGGCTGCTGCCAGTTTGGTCAGGCCATTGGCTGCTGCTGCTTCGCTCATCGTGGGCAGCAGATCGCCACCAACCGGGTCAACACCAGTCCAGACTGTTCCGTCCTTCAGGCCAGCCAGAATGCTGTCCATCTTGGCGGTCACTTCATCAGGAACATCTGCGTCGTGCTTGGGTGCGAAACCGACACCGTCATTGGCTGCCGACATAATCAGGTTCGAGCCGCCGGGGAAATCTGCGCCACCATCGACCAGAGCCTTGACCGCCAGATAAACGGCCTGATCAACACGCTTCATAGCGCTGGAGATGATGTACTTCGAACCTTCTGCTGAACCGCTGCCGAAGGTCGAGAGATACTCGTCCTGATCGACACCGATGACCATTGCGCCTTTTGTAGCCGCTTCCTTGATACCACCCGAACCCGTCGGGCCGCCTGCGCCGAAAATCACATCTGCGCCTTCGCCCAGGAACTGTGCCGCAGCCGTACCACCAGCCGCCGCATCAGTAAAGCTGGGGATATAGGTACCGAGTGCCTTGACCTTGGGGTCAATGAAGGCCACGCCCTGTTCGAAACCGTTGCGATATTTCTTCACCGGAGGGATGTCGATACCGTACACACCAGCAACTGTGCCGCTCTTGGTCATCTGGGCTGCCAGCGCACCAGCCAGGAAGCCTGCCTGATCTTCACGGAATTGCAGACCGGCATAATTCGCCGGAGCAGCAGTACCATCGGCAGCCGGGCCGACATATTGGTCGACACCGATAAAGTGGACATCGGGGTTAGCAGCGGCGGCGGCACTGGTCGCTTCAGCAATCAGGAAGCCAACGGTCACAATAGTATCATAACCTTCATCCAGACAGGTCTGGATATTCTTGGCATAATCAGTTTGTGCCTGCGTTTCAATGAAAGTGTAATCCAGACCAAATTCGTCAGCAGCCTTCTTCGCACCTTCATGGGCAAACTGGTTGAATGTATTATCATTAACGCGCCCCAGATCGGTCACGAGGCAAAGCTTATTGACCAGGCTGTCCTGTGCAGCCACATGCAGCGCCGGAACAATGCTGCTAACCAGCAGCGCCACCATCAACAGGATAAAACTAATGCGTTTGTTCTTCATATGCAAAAACGTCCTCCATAATCTAGACTAATCCATTGAGCTTGTTTCGCCCAAATCAAAGGCGAGTGTACACCAATTCTTGAAGATTGGAAACAGCATCCTGCACAGATTTAACATTAGCTCGAACGTGCGACAACCTCGACCAGGATGACGCTCGGCGCACTGGAAGTCCCATCCTCGCGATACGCAGTCACCGTGAGTGAATGTTTGCCGATGCCCTGCGCTGTCCAATGCAAAATGGCATTGAAAACGGGCACAGCAGAACTCACCTCCGGTTTAGCTTCCCCGGCGGAAAGATCATCCACCAGCAGTTCGACCCGTGCTACACCTGCGCCCGAATCTTCAGCCAAGATCTGAATATTCAGATCAGCGCCTTCCAGCACGGTACTTTTATTCTCAGGAAACAAAAAGCTGACGCGGGGAATATCCGGCGTAGGATACGGCGTATTGGTAGCATTATTGGTTCGGATATGGCAGGCACTCAGCAAAATTACGACTGCCATCAGCAGCGCGCATCTCAGCATTCGACACATGCGGCCAATGTCCCTGCTTCCTCGATGCCCAACCACTGATTAAACGTAAACAACCATTCACGATCCGTTTCATCATCCTTGACGCGCACAGTCTCGACATACCAGCCCGAATCGGCGGACGCATCCTGCCCGATACAGCAGCGTGTCAGGTTGCCCAGATCAGGCACTTGCAGGATAAATTTGTCCGTACTGCCTTCCTCGAAAGCAAAAATGTCCTCCGGGGGCAGATAAATCGACTCACTGTTACCCTCTGTGCCAAACAACTGAATGAAAACATTCGAGTCGGTTCCGCCTAACGGTTGATCGCCCGTTTTGATCCAGATGGTGTAAATGTTGGTCTTCATGGCTGCACGTCTTTCCCCAACAAGCATTTATCCTAATTGTATTCACTTGAGGATGACCTCGCCAGCAGCCCGAAATGCCGAAGCTGGGCGATAACAACAGGGGTACAGGAAATGCTGTACCCTAAAATCAATTCGTGGAGTTTCAGTCCGTTTTCCGGTAATTTTCAGTGATGTACTGCGCGTAATAGGTCGCCCAGTCCGTACCGAGTGCTTTGCTGGTCTGTTCTCTGTTCATCAGCACCAGCACATACACCAGTTCGCTTTTCGTGAACGGAAATCCAGTTAAGTCTGTCAGGGGTTGCACCAGCCGTTCGGCATACCACAGTGGCCATTCCGGATCATCCCCGTTGACCGCCGCGAACGCCTCATGATGCGCTGTCCCGGTTTCCCGTAGCAAACGGGCTAGTTCATCGGTCTTTTCAGCCATATTGTCTTCCCTTCACTAAATTCCCCCTCGCTAAGTTTGGCGAGGGGGCTAGGGGATGAGGTTTTTAACGCCTACTCAATATCGCGGTAAAGAATACCACCTAGGAACGGCTCAAAAAGCTGCTGCCCGACAAATCCCGTCAGAATCGCGCCGAACGGCTGGTCAGCATTACCCTCCGCCGGAACGGTCATTTCGGCAGTGACCACAAATGCACCATGCTGCCAATAGGTCATCGCGTGGATAGCAGGCTGGTCGCAGGCCGTCGTTTGCGCTGTAAAGACCGGGTAAGCGATGCCGTCTTCAGTCTTCGAATCAGTAAAGCCATTCTGAAGGGGAAGCTGTGCCATCGCCGGGTCAGCCAGCGCAGCAGCCGCATCTTCGGGAGTCGCAAAAGCATCGATGGTATAGCCCAGCGAAATGAACTGGACATTGGTCAGGTCACAGCCCTTATTATTAATCAGGCTGGAAACACGATACTCGTGGTTATTCGTTGTCAGCAGTGTACTCAATGCGTCGCGGATCGCTTCCGGCGCAGCACTGACCAGCTCATCAGTTGTGAAAACACCCTTTTGATTTTCCAGAATATTGGAAATATCAGCGGTAATCGTGCTGTCCACCTGATCCATCGCCGCCACAACTTCATCCTGTGTCGGAGCAGTCCGTTCTTCCAGCAAAACGGTTGTGGGATCAGTGATAATCAACACCGTATCAAGCGCTGTACCCGGTTCGGTAGCTGTAGCGGGGTCACGCAGTTGAATGTTACGGACATTCGCCTCACCTTGAATCACCTGTCCGAACAGATTGTAGCCACCGTTCAGATGAGTCGCTGGCCCGGTGGTGATGAAAAACTGACTGCCGTTCGTATCCGGCCCGGCATTCGCCATCGCCAAACGCCCCGGTTGGTCAAATGTCAGTGTCGGCACAATTTCGTTCTGGAACTGGTAATTCGGGCCGCCGGTTCCGGTTGCGGTGGGGTCGCCACCTTGCGCCATGAAATCCTGAATCACGCGATGGAAAGTCGTGTTATTGTAAAAACCCTGCTGCGCCAGGAAAACAAAGTTGTTCACCGTGATGGGGGTTTCATTTTCGAACAGATCAACATACACCGGCCCCGCGCCTGTGCAGAAAATAGCGCGGTAATCGACACCCGCCTCTAACACTTGCTCGGCCTGCGTAAAACTGCGGTTTGCCGGGTCACTGACCGGAGCTGCCGCCGCGCATAATTGTTCCGGTGTCTGGGCTTCGCTTTGTGCCGCAAAGGCCACACTGCTCATGAGCAGCACAACAACCAGAATCAGAAGTGACAATTTCTTCAAGAGAAATCTCCTTTAAACTGAAGCGATGGCATATTGTATGTTGTTTAGGAAGCAGGGGCTATACTTGATTTGGGTCGATATAAACGGGGAAGATTAAGATTTGCGCAGTTTGGCGATCAAACGCTGCACGATGCTTTTATCTGTTTTCGCGAGTCGCTGCTGCTGGGCGAGACTGCGCAAACGGCTGATTTCGCCGAACAACGTCAGGCGATGTACCATCTCGCCATTCACCTGATACCATTCCGCGAACATGTGAATGACCTGCGGTTCCTGACCATTGACCTGCTTATAAGCACGCTGGTAATGCTCTATGATTTCATTGGGTGATATAGTCACCGCTTCGCTGCTGTACTGCATAATTCCATGTCAGCTTTTGAACAAGTAGTCTAATGCCTATTTTAACAATTAAAATTCACATCATGCATTGAGAGTGTATTGATAATGGATAGTTGGACAATGTTGTTTGGATGCTAATGAGACTGCCACAGCGACCTTGCAACGGCTTAACACTCTGGTTTGTATTTGGTTAGAGTATAGATGATATTCAGTTTGATGTGGCGTAGTACCTTAAAACTAGTCTTTTTAATAGCGCTGGTGGTCGTTTCATTGGCGGGACTCAGCCGTGCTTTGCAGCCGCCTATGCAGCCTTTATCCTACATACTTGAGCATCGAAGCCTCTACTATGTACCCCAAACGAGCTGTCCATCCTTCTTTGAAAATTGTGCTATATCATCCCGCAAACTGCTCGACGGTCTCTACAATATTATCTATGCCAGTTGGTCGCCGGATGGCAGCTTTCTCGCCGCTCATCTTCTAAATCGTTGGGCGATGTTTCCGGCGGGCTGCCTGCTGGACAATCCCGACTGCACCCCCAGCTTGCTTGACCCTCTGGTCAACGATGTACGCCCCGCCTGGGGGCCGGATGGCTCCGTCATCGCTTTTATAGATAACACGGCGCAGACCATCACCCTGTTGTCTCGGAATTGCTGGGATAAGACCTTGCAGTCCATCTGCCTTGAGCAGCCCGAAGCATTAACCACCTTACTGCGTATCCAGCAGCCGCATTGGTCAGCCGATGGGCGCTACATGGTCTTCAGGCAGTTGGGGGCTTCCAGCTTTCAACTATTCGATATGACCTGTCTCAGCGCCCCGGAAGGCTGCACGGACTCCGCAAAGGAATTAGCGGTGCAGAATTACGCTCAAACAACCTGGCCGTCCTTATCGCCCGATAATCGCTCTATTCTCTTTAATGCGCAGTCTAGCCCGAATGCGCCACAATCGCATATGGTTCTGCTGGACATACAAACGGGCGAGAACCGTGCCCTCACATCTCTCACAGGCAGCAGCGGCTATGGAGATTGGTCAGCCGACGGGCACTATATCGCCTTCGTTGGTTTTAATGATGTGCCCAATCACACAGTTGATCTCTATCTGCTGGATGTAACGCGCGGTCTGTCTCAGCGCTTCCTGCATATTCCGGGGCAGACTGTGAATTATCCGGTCTGGGCACCCGCGCCTTAAACATAGAAATATCACACGCCGTCAGGTATCCTACAATGCGAAAATGATGTTTCATTACACCCGGTAGCCCTAAATTAAACGGTGGGCAGGAACTTGAGCCAGATTTTTTATACAAAACCTCTCCACGTTTTCTCTGCTCTGAAAATGAATCTCTTCTCGGTGTTCTCGGATTCTCGGCGGTTCAATTTTCTACAAAAGCGGCTGATGACATGGCAGGTCGCCTTAGCCTTTATCATTCTACTGGCGGCAGTCCCCCGCCTGGTTAATCTGGAATACATACCCCCCGGCAGTGACGGTGATGTCGCCTGGTACAGCATCAACGCGCTGGATTGGATTGATCGCGGCGTATGGCCTTACTACATCCGCGAATTGTATGGCCCAGAACCGCTCTCGATTTATGCCATCGGTCTTGTGATTCCCTTCGTCGGCATCTCACATTCCACTGCCCTCATCGCCAGCGCCTTATGGAATACACTGACCGTCGCGCTGCTGTTTCCAGCGGCTTACTGGCTGCTGGCGGACGAATCCCGTCACCTCCGGATTCGGGCCGGACTCCTTTCCGCACTGGCGGGAGCCATCAGCCTACACGCCATTCACATCAGCCGTTCCGGACTTCCACCGCCTTTCTTACCCGGCGGCATTGCACTCATGGTGTCCGTCACAGCCTGGGCGCGCGCCAAAGGCGGTGATCGACGCTGGCTGCTGGCGGGGTTATCCCTCGCGCTGACACAGTACATCTATATTGCGGATCGTGTCGTCCCACTGGTCGTCGTACTGTGGTTCGCATACGACTGGCTGAGAGATCGTGCCGGATTCCGGTCACGCTTTCGCGGTTGGTTTATCATGGGCGTGACATCTTTTATTTTTGTGCTGCCCAACATCTACACCTTTATTTCAACGCCTCGCGCTTTCATCGGACGTGCCGAAGCCGCTACACCCTTTTCCGGCGCACTGATCTGGACATTCGATACCAGCAAATACGGTGGCCCGCTCGGCCTCGTGTGGCGCAAACTCATCAATAACTTTCTATCTTTCGGTGTAACCTGGCCGTCCGGCCCCTATACCTCCGGCCTGAGCCAGCCCATATTGACCCCGCTTTTCTTCGGCGGATTTTTGCTTACTGTATGGCTGCTCCTGCGTCGCTCTAGACAGCGCCAGTTCGCATGGCCCTGGTTAGCACTGCCCGTTGTTCTCCTACCCGATCTCATCAGCAGCTTGAACCCCGTTCCCCATGCCACCCGCGAAGTCGGCGTGATTGCTTTCGTATTTCTCATCGGCGGCATCGGAACCGCGTATCTGTGGGAATTGATGGTGAAATGGAAACCATCGCTTCGCCGCTTATTCATCATCATCGGCCTGCTGCTGATTTTTGTTCCCTCGGCATGGCAGATTTATCAATATTTTTTCGTCCTGCCAGATATTGCCTATGCCGATCCCGAATTAAGCTGGCGTGGCGATCAGGCTTCGCTCGACATCAGCCGTCGCATGGTTAGCCAGCCGCAAACCGCCTATCTCATCCCCTATACCGAATTCGAACGTTCGACCATCTCATGGATTACGGCTGGCCCCTTCCGTGACCGTCACAGCGCCATCAACACCGCTGGCGAATTGCAAATCTCGAATCCGCCCGCTGAAATCACCGTCATGATGCCCGCCGATCCCTACCGTGTTCGCTGGGATGGTCACGAAGCCAAAACTGATAACCGCCTGTGGGTGCTGCTCAAGGACGGCGAAACCCTGCTCCTGCCGCCATTCACAGCCGATCAGGAACAGGTGCTTTTCCAGAATATCGACTCTGCCCAACCTGAACCCCTCATGGATCGCAGTGGACAGGAAATCGCCAGATTTTTTACCATCCAAACGCCTGATGATCTTTTCGCTGCGCGTCCCGTTATCGACCATCCCGCCGATGCCACTTTTGGAAACGAACTAAAATTGCTCGGCTACAGCGTCCCCGATGTGGACATCACCCCCGGCGATACATTTTTCACCACGCTCTACTGGCAGGCAGTGAATCGTCCTTCCGAAGACTACGAAATCTTTGTCCAGTTGTGGAACGATGCTGGCGAATCCCTTGCTCAATGGCAGAATGTCCCCTTCGGAGCCATGTACCGCACGCGCATCTGGCTTCCGGATGAAATCGTCGCTACCCATCAATGGCTGACCGTTCCACAGAATATACCCGCAGGACGTTACCGTCTCATCGCAGGTGTATTCCGCACCAATCATAATGAGCGTGTCGATGTCACAGGCGATTCCGCCGACACGACCAATCAGGTCGCCATCATCGGTGATCTGCGCTACCCCCTCGCGGATCGTTCCGCACACGGTACGCTGCCCCCCTGGGATGTCAACTTCGGCGGTCTGCTGAATATTGCCGGACTAGATATGACACTCGATTCCGTCCCCCAGACTCCCGACACAGATTGGACAGCCCACGCGGGTCAAACCCTGAGCATCAATCTTGACTGGGAAACACTCCAGATTCCGCCGCTGGATTACAATATTTTTGTCCACCTTATCCCGGTTGATGGACAGACTCCCGATGCACAGGCTGACAGCCTCATCCGTCCCGATTACCCAACCGGAATCTGGCGACCCGGCGATAGTATCGCCGATACCCTGACCTTAGCACTGCCTGACAATCTTCAACCAGGTGCATATAATCTATGGATAGGCATTTACTATTGGCAGAATGGCGAACGCCTCTCCGTCACCGAGGATGGCATCGAACAGCCTGACCAGCGCCTTAAGCTGGCACGGATTGAGGTCAAATAAAAATTTGCTGTAGCGTAGGGTCACATCGTGTTGTGCCCCACCCAAAACTAATTACTAATTACTAACAACTAGAGAAATGACCCAACTCCAAGCATCACCAACTCGCTGGTGGCATAAAGTCCTGCTCATAGTCGGCGGCGTAATCATCGCCCTCGTGCTGGCGACACTCATCCTGCGCGCTTTTCCGGGATTGATACGCGGGAAAGCTCCCGAACAGCGCAACGAAGCCAATACTACGCTTCACGTCCAGTTCCGCCCCAGCAACGGCGATCTCTTCACCGATCTCCCTGGTCGAATTCGTCCCCCGCCAGATGACAGCATTCTGACGGAGTTCACGATCAGCTTCGATGCCGACAGCTTTCGCATCCCTGCCCATCAGGCTGACCACTACCCGATAGCCGCTTTTGGCGATTCGTATACGGAAGGCGTGAATGCCGCCAACCCCTGGACGGATCAACTCGCGCAAATCCTGAATGTCCCCGTGCAGAATTACGGCTATCGCGGCTACGGGCCGCTGGAAGAACGCAACACGGTTCATGAATTCGCCGGAAAAGACCAGCGCACATGGATTTTGTTAGCTTTCTATTCGGGAAATGATTTAGGGGATGCGAACCGCTCCAGCGCCCTGACAGAACGATCCCCATTGTATTTGCTGCCTGAATTAGCCCAGCAGGCCGCTGATGAAATGTCCACCCGTGTTGCCTCTGAAAACAGCGATCATTATGATTTCCCCATGCCGGTCATCATTGGTGGCAATTACTACGATATGGCCTTTTTAAACTACTATCTCTGGCGGCAGATAGCCCCGCCGGAAGGTTTCGCTGCCAGCAAAACCTTCCAGATTTTTGACGATGCCGTCAATGCCATCGAGCAGGATACCCCTGATACCTGCCACGCCCTGATTTTCATCCCGACTAAAGAGCAACTCTATTATCCCTACATCCATCCCGATGTACGCCAGTTCATGCGTGCCAATGCCTATCGTCCCTACATCGATTCCAACGGCTATCTCCAAATGGATCCCGCTAGCATCTCTGCTGATGAAGAACCCGACATCATCAGGCATTTTAACGACCAGCGCGACGCGGTAAAAACACTCATCGCCAGCAAACCGGGCTGGCACTTCATTGATCTGCTGCCCATTTTCCAGCAGCATGTCAATGCGGGTGAACTGCTCTACTACCCTTACGACACCCATTGGAATCAGGCTGGACATGACCTCGCTGCCCAGACCATCGCCGCCGCTATGCAAAATATCGAGGGCTGTCCGCTGCAATAACACGTTCCGTGCCTAACGCTATTTTTTGCTGGGCAAGAGCTTTTTCTTCCTCCCCTTCGCCATGAGGGCTATGACCAATAACACACCGGACTAAAGGTTTGTCCCCTGTTATTGTCCCATGCGAGCGCTTTGGGATACAATCTCATTATCGGACTCGATCATTCAGGGGGCGCACAAGTGGCGAGCGAACAGGCTAAAGAACTCCGTAGACAGGGCATAGCCGCCGCGAAAGCCGGTCAGAAAGATCAGGCGCGTCAGCTTTTGCAGCAGTCGCTCCGGCTCGAACCCGGCAGCGAGGTGGGCTGGTTATGGCTGGCGAGCGTCGCGCAAAATCAGCGCGAACGCATGTTTTGCCTGCACAAACTGCTCGAAATAAATCCCAATAACGAGATGGCGCAGCAGTCACTCCAATCGTTGGGCATTACCCGCGAACAACTCGCCCAGCAGATGGGAGCCGCCGCATCGACACCTGCCCCCGCGCCCCAATCCCGCCCCCAAACACAAAGCGCTCCACCTCCGCAGCAGCAAGCGCCCGGAGTTCCGGTTCCTGATCCCCAGCGCGTGGCACAGTTGCAGCCGGAAGTCGATAGCATCGTCCGCGAATATCTCGCGCCGCCGGAAGGCTATCCCGGCATCAAATGGGTGCAGAAAACCAAAGGCCGCGCCGGGGAACGCGATGCCCTCGTACTGCGCACGTACATTGCGGGTGGTGTCATCGCCCTGCTGGTTTTCCTCGGTATCATCGGCTGGACAGTCGTCCTCAACACACCTGCTTTGCGTGGAATCGTCTTTGTGCCCACGCCGACGCTGACCAAAACGCCGCTTCCGCCCACCGCCACTTTCACACCGACTCCCGGTGTCACGCCCACACCGTCACCCACGCCAGCCCTGACCCTTACACCCAGCCCGACGGTGCCGCCGCAAATCCAGAACGGCGCGGTGGTCGCCCCCAAACCCACCGAAATTTATCCGCCAGCCGTCGAACGCGGCATTCGTGATTCCGTTATCAACTTGATCGATCATGGAAAATACGCCGAAGCCGTCCCGACTCTGGTTCTCGAAGTGACCCTCTCCAGCAATGCCTTTAGCCCTGTGCCCTATTATTATCAGGCTATCGCTTTAGCCGGAACAGGCGACATCGAAGGCGCACGCCAGATTTTGCAGGATGCGGAACGCCGTCTGCCGGAAAAGCCCAACGAACCCACTTATCCTGCCATTGTAAATGCCGGGCTGGCCTACATTGACTTCCTCGAAGCGCAAAAAGCCGTTGCGGAAGGCAAACGCGGTCAGCTAAATTCACTCATCGCCAACATTGAAGATCATGCCACCGCCGCGATGGATGCTGACCCGCGCCTTGTCATCGCTTATCAGGCTTTAGCCGGAGGCTATCATCTCTCTGGTGATCTGGATCGTGCGCTGGGCGTATTAGATCGTGGACTTGCCGTTCCCGAACTTGCCTCGAATACCCTGCTCGTTGTCGAAAAAGCGCAGGTCTACTTCGATCAGAAAGAATATGATTTAGCCGATTATCAGACCTTCCTCGCCCTCTACATCGACCCCGCTACCGAGGCCGCACATGTACTGGGTATTCACATTGCACTGGCGGAAGGCAACCCCGGTTTAGCTGTTCTACGCTCACAGGCTTATCTGTATTACTACCCCGGCAGCGCCGAAGGCTTCAAACTGCTCGGTGATGCCCGTGTCGCGGAAGGCAATCCCGATCTCGCGCTGGAAGCCTACTCGCAGGCCTTGCAGGGTGGCGATAATGCCGATGTCCTCGTCGCGCGGGCAGCCCTCTACAGCAACCAGCGCCGCTTCGAACAGGCACGCGCCGATCTGACCAAAGCGCTCACGCTGAACGACGACCCGGAAATCCGTGCCCAGCGCATGATAGCCGCCTATAACGCCGGAAATCTTGCCACCGCCCAAAGTGATGCTGAGGAACTGCTCGGTCAGGGTGTCCTGCCGGATGCTGAAATTAAGCTCCTTCAGGTACGCATTCTCGTAGACAGTGCTGGAACGAACAGCCAATCGGATTATGAAGATGCGCTCACCCTGCTCAACTCCTTTAACACGTCATCGCTCCCGAATGCCTTGCAGCCCGTCGCCGATGAATATCTCGCCCGTGTCGATTACAACCTCGACAAGCTCAGTGATGCCCTTCGAGCTATTGACCGTTCCCTCGCAGCGGCGGAAACCGGCAGCGGACATTACTGGCGCGGCGTGATTCTGGAAGCGCAGGGCGAAACCGAAGCCGCTTTGCGCGAATACGATTGGGTGCTGACATTGGGGCAAATCTACCCCTACACCTTCCTGCCGGATGTGCAGGATCGTGTCGCCAATCTGAATAAAAGCTGAGAGGCACTTTCGGACTCGATTTCATCATGGGACACTCTTGTAGGCATCACCAGGAGTGTCCCATACCTGTCGCTGTTTTCTCCATAACAGATGACCGCCCCTCTCGACCCACCTGAAAGTGGGGGACAGAACCGCTGGAAACTGCCGCATCATCAGCATAGAATGATATTTTTTGATTGTTATTCAACAAAGGGGAGATAAATATGGCATCTGAAAACAGCGCTAAGGTCTCAACAAAATTAAATCAGAAGGTTCTCATGCAAGCCTGGGCACAGCTTTCGGTCTACGACCAGACCGCAACCGGCCTGAAGAACAAATTCGTCCAGCAGCGCAATTGGGTTATCGGACTGACCTTAACCGCAACCATTGCATCTGTCCTGGCCGGAGTTTTTGAACTCCAGGCGATAGCCGTTTTGCTCGCTCTGGTCAGCCTTGTTTTGCCCATCATCGCGGCCATACTCATGAACGATCTCATCAAATTCACGGGTAAGACCGCTTGGATCAAATATCGCTATATGGCTGAAATGATGCGGATGCATATCTATCTCTACCGGACACAGGCGGGAGATTATGCCGCCGGCCCCATTGAGAAAATGGATACCCTGTTGAGTAATAATCTCGACACGCTGATACAGGAGTCCCGTTCAGATGAAGCCATCCCGCTGAAGGGGCAGGAACCAACCGACCCACAGCAAATCATCAAGGTCATCAATGATGCAACGGCTTTCACCAGCGGAGATGACGGCCTATCAGAAATCGCGGTAGAGGATTACATCAGGTGGCGCATTGACGATCAGCGCAATTGGTACAAAAGCAAAATTGATACAGACTTCAGCCGCTTAAAATTCTTCGCGCGTTCTGGTCAGCTTCTTCTGGGGCTTGGTGCACTGGTCGGTGCGGTGGCGGGAGTTTCCGTTGATGTCCGTCTTATTGCCCTCATAGCTATCACCAACACCATAGCAGTAGCCCTGAGTCAGTGGTCGGAAGTAAGCATGGTGGGCAAAACCCATAGTATCTTCCAAATCGCCTGGAATCAATTGGGCAGTCTCAAAATGTTTTGGAACAGTATTGATGACGATGCCGAAAATCAGGCACCTGCCAAACGAGCGGAAGAATTCCAGAAATTCGCCCAGCGCGTCGAAAACGTTCTGTTGTGGGAGCGTCAGGAGTGGTATGAAATGGCACTTCAGACCGAAGCCGCTAGTGACAAAGCTATTCTGGGCGATTTGACCAAATTAAACGAACGTGCCCAAAACGCTCAAAAGCAGGTTTAAGAATCGAGTACCGATTGTCAGGCATCTGACGCATTGCATCCCACCTGACAGCGCGCTATACTACGAATAAATGTTCTATATAAGGAGTTAGCGCGATGAAAATGATGACGAAGGCGGCACACGATAAAGCGGTTGATTACCTGAAAACACAAGCTCGCCCACTCGAACGCGCTTTATATGCCTATCATTTCGAAAGTGCCCCGGCGGCGGACGTGCTGTCTGAACTGGCACACTATCAGAATGCCGATGGCGGTTTTGGTCATGCGCTCGAACCTGATATGCGTTTGGCTGATTCCTCTGTGATTCAGACCAGCGTCGCATTCCAGCGCCTGCGGGATCTGAAAACACCAACGGATCACCCAATGGTCGTTAATGCCTGCCGCTATCTGCTCAATCAATACGACGACTCGCGCGTCGATTGGCCTACCTTCCCAGCCAACATCGATGATGCGCCTCACGCTCCCTGGTGGACACTCGGCGGCGACCTGGATAAAAGTCCCAGCAATCCCCGCGCTGAAATTACAGGCTATTTGCACACCTACGCTTCAAATTTCCCGGACGAACTCCGCCAGAAAGTGACGCAATCCGTTATGGATTATCTGATGAGTCAGCCGGATAACATGGAAATGCACGATTTTCTCTGCTATCTCCGCTTGCTGGAATCAGATAATCTGCCCGAAAAAATCCGCGCACGACTTTTGGACAAATTGACCCGCATCGTGAACACCATCGTGGTGCGTGACCCCGCCCAGTGGAAAGCCTATGGATTGCCCCCATTGGCTGTCATATCCGATATGGATTCACCTTTTGCGGCTGCTTTTAAGGACGTAATCCCACAAAATCTCGATTTTATTATCGAGAATCAGAGCGAGGCGGGTTTATGGGAGCCAAACTGGACTTGGGGTGGCATGTGGCCTGAGGTCTGGGAACAGGCCAAACGTGATTGGACAGGCGTGATGACTCTGGATGCGCTGGTCAAATTGCGCGTGTTCCACAGACTTGCATAATCCCTGCACAAATCGCCGCCTTACCACTTGTGGCGATTTGTGCATTTTAGCACATTAACCAATAAAATTCGGTCAGCCTCAATATTGACAAAATGGGCTGGCGCGTTACGATTCGTTACATCGCCTTGATTAGAGGAGAATTGGCATGAAGTTGAAGGTTGTTTTTATACTCGCAATGCTAACAGTGTTACTGGGCATTAGTATTTTGCCAGCTTTGGCACAGGATGAATTCGTTTTTGGTGTCATCCTGGTCGGCCCCAAGAATGATGGCGGCTGGAGCCAAAATCATTATGAGGCTGGACAGCGGCTGGAACAGGAAATTCCCGGCGCAAAAATGCTGCTGTTTGAAAGCCTGAATACCGCCGATCACCCCGAAACCAGTCTGGAAGATGTTGTGACCGAAATGGTTGACCAGGGTGCGAAGGTCATCTTCACGACCTCCGATGAGTTCGAAGAAGATACCGATACCGTCGCCAAGAATTTCCCGGACACCGTATTTATTAACGTCAGCGGCAGCCGCGTTCTCGAAGGACTTTCACCCTCCAACGTCGGCGAGTTCGACACCCAGTTGGAATGGACAAAGACCATTTCCGGCTGTGCAGCAGCGCTGGCAACCCAGACCGGCAAGATTGGCTATCTGGGTGCGCTCATCAATTACGAAACCCGCCGTCTGGCAGCCGCCACCTATCTGGGCGCACGCTACTGCTGGGAAAATATTCGGGGTATGGAAGCCAAAGACCTCGACTTTACCGTGACCTGGATCGGTTTCTGGTTCGGTATCCCCGGTGTGACCCTCGACCCAACCGCCGAAGCCAATAACTTCTTCGATAACGGTGCGGATGTAGTCCTTTCCGGTATCGATACTCCGGAAGCACTGGTCGTAGCCGATCAGCGCAGCAAGGAAGGTCAGAAGGTTTGGGGCATGGCGCAGGATTACTCCAGCGGTTGCGATGCAGCGCCCGATGTCTGCCTCGGCGTTCCGTACTACAACTGGTTCCCCGGCTACAAGAGCGTTGTCGATGCCGTCAAGGCCGGAACCTGGACACAGTCCTGGACATGGCTGAAATCAGATTGGACGGACATCAACAATAAGGATACCTCCGCCGCTGGCTTCAATTTCGGCAAGGGTCTGAGCGAAGAACAGGCCACACAACTTCAGGGCTTCATTGATGAAATGGCCGCTTTCGCTTCGGACGAAGCCAATGCCGATGCATTCTTCCTGTGGCAAGGGCCGCTCAATTTCCAGGACGGAACCGTTCTGGCGGCTGAGGGTGAAAATGTTGTTCCGGTTCAGAAATTGGCGGATGGCCCCAGCATTTGGTACCTGCCCCAGCTTCTGGAAGGCATGACCGGAGCCAGCAGCACGCAGTAATTTTGTCAGTTTTGAATAAGTCATCGTTCGTAGGGGCGCAGCAATGCTGCGCCCTTATGTTACTCAATTCCCCTTCATGTGTGCCACAAACTGATTTCTGGTTACAATCAACTCACTTTTGCTTTTCCAGTTAGAGGAGTGAAATCCCATGCTGAATGATCCAGTGTTGATAAATGAATGGTATGTCATAGCGCGTTCCGCTGATGTAGTCGATGGACAGCCCTTTCCCGCGCGTCTGCTCGGCGAGGATATTGTCCTGTGGCGCTTGGGCAGTCAGTTGATGGCGTGGCAGGATTTATGCGTCCATCGTGGAACCAAGCTCTCGCTCGGGAAAATCGATAACGGTCTGCTCGAATGCCCGTATCACGGCTGGACGTACAACGCCGCTGGGCAGTGTGTCCGCATCCCGGCGCATCCCGAACAAACCCCACCCACCAGAGCGCGGGTTCAGGCCTATCAGGTACAGGAACGCTACGGCTGGATATGGGTCACGCTCGGCAGCCCGCAGCACGATATTCCGGTTTTCCCCGAATGGGAAGATGCCAGCTACCGCAAAATATTCAGCGGCCCTTATGCCTATAACGCCACCGCGCCCCGCGCTGTCGAAAATTTCCTCGATGTCGCCCACTTCCCCTTCGTTCATGAAGGCTATCTGGGTGAACGTGGACACGAGGCCATTGCCGATTATGAAGCCATCATTGACGAGAATGGCGTGACTGCCAGCAATATCAGCATCTGGCAGCCCAACCCCGACGGCACGGGTCAGGGCAAAAATGTCACCTATACCTACCGCGTTTTTCGTCCCCTCATTGCCTATTTCGTCAAAGAGACAGCCCAGCGTTTTGCCATCTATTTCCCCGTCACGCCCATTGATGAAATCGGCTGCAAGGGCTGGATGTGCATGGCGATGAACTACGCTCACGAAATTCCCGAAGAAGAATTAATCGCCTTTCAGGACAAAGTTACGGCGCAGGATGTGCCGATTGTCGAATCGCAGCGCCCGGAACGCCTCCCGCTCGATTTGCAGGCCGAACTCCATCTGCGCTGTGACCGTACTTCCATCGCCTATCGCAAATGGCTCAACGAATTGGGTGTAACCATTGGCACGGCCTAGCACATCTTATTCAGTTTTACCCTCATGTCGAAGGCGAGTAAGTTCAGTAATATTTTTGAAGTCCCTCGCCCTGAGGGAGAGGGATTTAGGGTGAGGGCAGAGTTATGCACAAGCAAAATCGGAACGGTCTGAGGAGTTTTTATGCAACAATATCTCTGTGGCACATGCGGCGTACAGTATGCCGCCAGCCAACAACCACCTGACGGATGTATCATCTGTCAGGATGAGCGCCAGTATATCGGCCTCAACGGGCAAACCTGGACGACGCTCGAACAGGTACGCTCGAAACATCATAACGTCTTTACCTCCCTGCTCCCCGGTCTGACCAGTGTGGTCACGGAACCCGGCTTCGGCATCGGACAGCGTGCCCACATCGTCCAGACTCCAGCATTCAACATGCTCTGGGACTGTATCACCCTCATTGATGATGCCAGCATCGCAAAAATCAATGAAATGGGCGGTCTCGCCGCCCTCGCCCTTTCCCATCCCCATTACTACAGCACCATCGTCGAATGGAGTCACGCTTTCGGCGGCATTCCAATTTACATCCACGCGGCAGATCGACAATGGGTGACGCGGCCTGATTCAGTTATCCACTTCTGGGAAGGCGAAACCCTTCAGTTAGCCGACGGCCTGACGCTCATTCGCTGTGGCGGACATTTCGACGGCTCAAGCGTGCTGCATTGGCGCGATGGAGCCGATGGACGCGGTGTTTTGCTCACAGGCGATACCATCGATGTCGTCAGTGACCGGCGTTTTGTCTCCTTCATGTACAGCTACCCGAACCTGATTCCCCTTCCACCTGCCAAAGTCCGTCACATTGTGCAATCTGTCGAGCCATATGCTTTCGATCAGATATATGACGCATTTGGGCATATCATGTTACAAAATGGAAAACAAGCGGTGCGGCACTCGGCTGAACGCTATATCCGTGCGATGGAAGCGTAAAACTTGCCGCTAAGGACGGGTAGCCAATGATGAGTTTTTTACTGCTCGTATTGGAAGTCTGGGGGTTGGCAGGGCTGGTAATCCTCCTGCATTACAACAGTTCGCGTTTTGGTTTCGCGCCTTTTTTGTTCATGACGGGCGCAGTAGCGGTTCTGGTACAGGGGCAGCTACATATTTATTTCCAACCCATTCCGGGCTTCTATATGTATGTCGCCTCGAATGTCTTCGTGCCTATCGTCCTGATGAGCGTCATGATTATTTACGTGGCGGATGGCGCGGTTCCCGCACGCATGACCATGTTCAGCGTTCTGGGCATCGGAGTGCTGGTCATAATCGTGCAGCTTATGTACCGCACCCATCTCGAACTGCCGGATGGTGGCAGCCTTCTTGGTCTGCCTGTAGACATGCTGGTACCGCGTCTCGATCTGCGCATCGCTTTGGCATCGCTCATCACCTTTGGGGCAGACATGCTGGTCATTGCCATCTTCTATCAGGGTCTTAAAAATCTGGCGGTGCGCGTCCCCGAATGGATAATTATCGGACTGGCGCTGCTGGCAAGCCTGTGGACGGATGCCATTCTGTTCCGCTTCCTATCGGACTTTGGAACCGAACTCTTCGTCACATTGCTCCCCGGTGATTTACTCGGCAAAACCATATCCGCGTTCATCCTCTGGCCTCCAGTCGCCTACTACCTGGTCAAAATTGCTCCGACCATGCCCAACCATCTCGGCGGAGACAATCGCCGCACATTGGATGTGTTGTTTGGCTCCCTTCAGGACATGAAAATGGCGCTGGTACGGACTGAAACAGCGCTGCATCAATCTGAGGCTGAACGAGAGCAGAAGGCATCCTACCTGAGCCTGATTTCTGACCATATTGCCGAAGCGCTCTGGTTAGCTAATCCCAAAGAGCATGAACATGCTTTTTATGTCAATCCCGCCTACGAAAAAATCTGGGGACGCAGCGCCGCCAGCCTCTATGCCGATACCTTCTCATTCGTCCACGCCATCCACCCGGAAGATCAGGGGCGTGTACTGGGATTGCTCGGAAAGCAAATATCGGAACCACACGAAGTGGAATACCGCGTCGTTCGCCCGGATGGCACAATCCGCTGGGTGCGTGATCGCAGTTTTCCGATTCGGGACGAAGATGGCAATATCTATCGCATCGCCGGGATTGCTGAGGACATCACCGAGCGCAAAGACATCGAGAAGAAAAGTCTCGAATTGGCGATAGAGCGCGAAAAGGTCAAACTCCTGCGCGATTTTGTCAGCGAAGCTTCTCACGACTTGAAATCCCCCCTGACCGCCATTAATCTTAAAGTTTATCATCTCTCCAAAACCGAAGACTCGGAGAGGCGGCAGTCGCTCCTCAAGGAACTCGAACGAATTTCCATGCAGATGAGCAGCATGATCGACGATTTGCTCACCTTGGCACGGCTGGAAAATGTCGATGATTTACAGTTGGTTCGCTTCCGCCTGGATTCACTCCTGGCAGAAATCACCACGCCCATCCGCCCACAGGCCGAAGCCAAAAAGATCGCCCTCCACATCACCGCTCCACAGGATGAAATTCGGATGCGTGCCGATATGACCGATTTATCCCGCGCACTGGCGAACCTCATCGATAATGCAGTACATTACACGCCCATCGGGGGTGAAGTCACTGTGGAATCCGAACTCTCCCCGCAGCAGGTCATTATCCGGGTGCGTGATACGGGTATCGGCATCCCTGAAACCGACCAGCAGCACATTTTCAATCGCTTTTATCGAGCCGCCAATGCCCGCTCATCTGACCCCGGTGGAACGGGTTTGGGACTGGCGATTGTCAAAAAAGTGCTTGACCGCCATCAGGGGCACATTGAATGTGTGAGTGTTTTGGGAAAAGGAAGCGTGTTTACCGTTATTTTACCCACAGCGAATTGAGCAGAGCCTATGGAAATTCAACTCAGACAGATTTACAAGCACTTTGGCCCGGTTCACGCCAACAATGACATCAATCTGACCTTCAAGGAAGGCCGCATCATCGGCATCCTCGGCGAGAACGGCGCGGGTAAATCCACCCTCATGAAAATTCTCTCCGGTTTCCAGCCCTACGACAGCGGCGAAATCTGGATTGACGGCAAACAGGTCGATTATCACGGGCCGCAGGCTGCTATCCGGCATGGCATCGGCATGTTGCAGCAGGATCCGCTTGATATTCCTGCTTTCACCGTCCTGGAAAATTTCATCTATGGCGGCGGAACCGGAATCAGCCTTCCGCGCCGCACAGCCCAGCAGCAGTTGAAAACTATCAGCCAGCGCTTCGGCTTCGAACTTGACCCCGAAATGCCCATCGCGCAGCTCAGTATCGGACAGCGCCAGCAGTTGGAAATTGTCCGGTTGTTGACTCTGGGCGTGAAGACCCTGATTCTGGACGAACCGACCACCGGCATTTCCGCCGAGCAGAAGCAAATTCTGTTCGATGCCCTGCGCGAATTGACCCGGAAAGATGGCCTCACCGTCCTGCTCGTCTCGCACAAACTCGAAGATGTCATTGCCCTGTGTACAGAAGTCGCCGTACTCCGTGCCGGGAAAATGATCGGCACGAAAAATATGCCTGCTACCACGCAGGAATTGGTGACGATGATGTTCGGGCAGGTTTTGGCTCCCCAGAGCCGCCAGCCGCTCGATTTGCAGCACGCTAATATCGTGCTCGAATTCCAGAATGCCTATCTGCATGGCAAACGTGTCATCATTGAAGCCTTCAATTTACAGGTTCGCGCCGGGGAGGTCATTGGTCTAGCCGGACTCGATGGCAGTGGACAGGAAATGCTCCTGCGAGCTTGCGCCGGGTTATGGCGTTTGAATCACGGACATATCCGGCTGGCGGGACACGACATGACGGGTAGGTCTTATCGACAGTTTTTGCACAAAGGCGTGGCCTTTGGCGCAGCCGGACGCTTGGAAGAAGGCTTGGTCGGCGGTCTCACCCTCACTGAACACATCGCCCTGACGACAGAAACCCAGGCGATGATTGACTGGAAACGCGCGCGGCAGGTCTGCGGCAACCAGTTGCATCTCTATAACGTGCGCGGCAGGCCGGATAGCCAGATCGAAACGCTCTCCGGTGGCAATCAACAGCGTCTCCTCATGGCGCTCATGCCGGAAAAACCCATCGTAATGGCGCTCGAACAGCCCACACGCGGTCTGGATGTCGATTCGTCACGCTGGATTTGGCAGCAGTTGTTCACCCGGCGCGATAAAGGCGCGGCGATTATTTTCAGTTCGCCCGATCTGGATGAATTGGTGGCATATAGTGACCGTATTCTGGTATTTTATGCCGGACGGGTATTCGAGATTGCCAACGCCGCCCGCACCACCATTGATGAATTGGGACGCTTGATCGGCGGTCACTTCGAGGAGTACGCTCAGGCATGAAAACACGTTCCCTCCCCCTGCAATTGGGTATAGCGCTCCTGCCCATCCTTATTTCACTGGCGATTAGTGCGCTGCTGATTCTGGCAGTCGGCGCGAATCCGGGTGATGTTTTCCAGACCGTCTGGCAGGGCGCGTTTCGTGACGCTCGCTCCATCAGCGGCGTAGTGAATTTCTGGATTCCGTTGACACTGGTCGGCATGGGTCTGGTCGTGACCTTCACGGCTGGCCTCTGGAACATCGGCGCAGAAGGCCAGATGGTTATGGGCGCGGTCTTCGCCTCATGGGGAGCGCTCACCCTCACCACACTCCCTTCCCCTGTGCTCATCCTCATTGAACTCCTGCTGGCGATGCTCGGAGGCGGCTTATGGGCGCTGTTAGTCGGCATCCTCAAAACCCGCATGGGTGTCAATGAAATTTTCGGCGGTGTGGCGCTCAATTCACTGGCCGATGTCTTCGCCATTTACATGATCTCTGGCCCCTGGCAGCCCCCGGAAGGCGGCAGTGTTCGCGCTAGCCCACCCTTTGTCGATGCGGCGCTGCTTCCATCCTTCTCGTCCGATTTTCAGGTCAGTATGCTGGCCTTCATCCTCGTATTTATCGTGTTTATTGCCATTGTGCTGGCGCTTCGAGGGACACGCTGGGGCTTGCAGTTGAAGGCGACGGGTAAAAATGCCCGTTCTGCCCTGCTGCTGGGTGTCCCCACCGAACGCAGCGCGATTTCGGCGCTGGTCGTCTGCGGCATGGCAGCCGGACTCGCCGGAGCCTATCGCGTATTGTTCACCTTCGGCAAACTGCGCCCCCTTTCATCGGGTGGAATTGGCTTTCTCGCGCTGCTGGTCGTGCTGTTGGTATCCATGCGCGGCCTCTGGATTCCGCTGGTGACATTTGTTTTCGCGGCCATTTTAAGTGGCAGCGCCCGTTTACAGGTCGTGCTCCAGCTCGATTCATCACTGGCGAGTGTCTTGCAGGAATCACTCGTGCTGGTCGTGCTGCTGATGAACGGCCTGCGCCAGCGTTTCGCCGCTCGTGCCGCTGCCCTACCGGAAACCAGTGGAGACGAGAAATCAAAGCCCTATCCTGAATCCAAAGCGCCGGAGGCACTGTCTCATGAGTGACCAACTCATTAATGTCTTAAACAGCGTGGTTTCCAACGCCACCCCCCTGGTGATTGCTGCCATTGGCGAAACTATCACCGAACGAGCAGGCGTGGTCAATCTTTCATTGGATGGCAGCATCATTTTGGCTGCCATGTTCGGTTTTGTGGCAGCGCTGGCATCCGGCAGCGCCCTGGTCGGAGTCCTCGCCGCAATGCTGGTTGGGGCGATCATCGCGCTCATCATCGCGGCTTCAGCCATTGAACTGCGACAGGATCAGATCGCCATTGGCTTTGTGCTCACACTGCTGGCAAAAGACCTCGCCCAGTTCCTCGGTCAGAATTACACCCGCCAGCCGGGGCCGCAGATTATCAGCACACCGATTGCAGTCCTGCGCGATATTCCAGCCATCGGGCCGATCTTTTTCGAACAAAGCGCCTTGGTCTATGTCAGTTATTTGCTGGTCATCGGTACCTGGATTTGGTTATTCCGCACCCGGCAGGGCTTGGAACTGCGAGCCATTGGCGAACGCCCGGAAACAGCTTTTGCGCGCGGCGCGAACGTTAATCGCCTGCGCTACCTCTACACCGCCATCGGCGGGGCGCTGGTCGGTATGGCTGGCGCGGCCTATTCCTTAAGCGTCAAAGCCGGATGGGTGACACCGCCCAGTATGGCTGGGGATGGCTGGATCGCGCTGGCGATTGTCATTTTCGGCGGCTGGCATCCCTTCCGGGTGGTTTTAGGTGCTTATCTGTTTGCCGGACTGCGAGCGCTGGCATCAGTCATCCAGCAAACGCCCAGCATCAATATTCCTGTCGTCCTGCTAAACGGTGTGCCCTGGCTGTTGATGATTGTCACGCTGCTGCTGGTGAGCGGCGGCGCAATCGAACGCCTGCTGCTGGTGCTGCCGCGCCCGCTGCAAAAGTGGACTCGTAATTTCCTCCGATCCGATCCGCCAGCCGCCCTCGGCACGCGCTTCGAATCCGAGTAAAACGCAAGTATCTCGGCGAAACCCGGCAAAAGACTTTTGTAGGGACACGATACATCGTGTCCTGCTTTTTTCATTTCCACCTTCCCATGCCATCAGTCTATTCTTATACTGATACTACTATGAAAGAATCTTGAGGACATCATGCGATTAGGAATTATCGGTCTGCCCAACAGCGGCAAAACGACCATTTTCAACGCCTTGACCCGGCAAAATTTACCCACTGGCGCGGGAACCAGCGGTCAATTCGAGGTACATACCGCCGTCGTCAACGTGCCGGATGCGCGTGTCGATAAACTCAGCGCCATGTATAAGCCGAAGAAAACCATTTATGCCAACGTCACCTATGCCGACATCGGCGGTCTGGACAAAGGCATCAGCGAGGGTGGCATCAAAGGCCAGTTCCGTACCGAACTCGGACAGGCCGACGGCTTCGTCCATGTAGTTCGTGCCTTCGATGATGACACCGTACCCCATCCCTACACCGATGTGAATCCGCAGCGCGATCTGGAAACGCTGGATGGCGAATTTCTGCTCGTCGATCTGCTGACTGTCGAAACACGGCTGGAGAAACTTCACAACGATCTGCGTATCAAAGGCAAAAATGTCGATAAAGCTGTGCCTGCCGAAATCGAACTGATGGAACGCTTCAAAGTTCGTTTGGATGCCGAAGAACCTCTTTATGGCATCGAATTAACCACTGAAGAAGCCAAATCGATTCGCGGCTATGCCTTCCTGACCATCAAGCCAGTGCTGGTGGTCGTCAACATGGGCGACACCGCTAAAAATGTTGATGAGCTTATCAATTACCAGCGTCCTGGAACAAAGGTCGTCGGCTTACAGGGCAAAATCGAGGCAGAGCTGTCCCAGTTGGAACCGGATGATGCCGCCATGTTCATGGAAGAATATGGCATTACCGAACTCAGCGCATCAAAGGTCATTCGCCTGTCTTATGAACTCCTGACCATTCAATCCTTCTTCACCGTCGGCGAGGACGAAGTGCGGGCGTGGAGTATTCCGATTGGCGCGACAGCCCCGGAAGCCGCCGGAGCCATCCATTCTGACCTGCAAAAAGGCTTCATCCGTGCCGAAGTCATGAAGCACGATGAACTCTTAGCCGCAGGCAGCGAAGCCGCCATGAAAGCGACGGGCAAATTCCGCCTCGAAGGTAAGGAATACATCGTCCAGGACGGCGATATCATGCACATCCGTCACAATGCATAATGTTGTAGGGACACAGCACTGCTGTGTCCTTTTTTTCATATCGACATTACAAATTGTTACCTGATAATCAGGTCAAAACAGGTGAAAAGTTGGTGTATGGTTGGTAATAGTTTGTAAAAACCAACTTATTCCCAGCAATATCAGCGAGGTTAACTTCCCGACTCGTCATCCTGTCCAACCGGGAACACCGGCACATAGCTCGTCAGAGTCGATGGACTTAATTCGCCTGTATCCGAATTGAACACCGCGCCGCGTGTCGAACCATCCGGCAGCACCAGCCACCCGGCGATAAAATCCGTATCGCCGATGCTGAATTCTGAGCGCAGCAGACCCGAACTTTCGTCCGTCACCAGAGCCAGCGAGAACTTTTTCTCCGTCCCATCCTTGAAAATGAACTTGCCAACTGCGGTGGTTGCTGCCACCTGTGCCTCGACACGATTACCACTTTGCGCCGTGATGTCAAGCGATTCGCCAGCATTCTCGCCCACAAACCACTCAGCAACCGACACAGTGCCCTTATCCGCCTGACCATCGCAGATATAGAAAACCGCGCTGTCGCCCTGAACCGCCAGCCCGACGAACTCATCCGCGATGCCATCCACAGTGCCGATATACATGACCGCAGCAGGCTTTTCACTGGCCTGCCCCAGCGCCGGATACACCACCATCGCGGCGGCGACCAACATCACCAGACCGAACACGATACGAAAAATAGTTTTGCGCTGCATAATCCCTCTATCCTGACTCACCCATATTCAGATATTTTGGCTGCCTGTATTCGCAGTATAGAGGATTTTTAATTATTCAGGTGATAAATATTTATAAAAAGCTTGCATATAACTTGTAAAT
>JBGAGR010000070.1:0-29843 GCA_044226645.1 Aggregatilineales bacterium | reverse complement strand
GGAGATCAAATCATGCGGATGAGCCAGTTGTTTAGCCAGACGCTCAGGGAAGCGCCTGCCGATAGCGATGTTGCCAGTCATCAACTGTTGTTACGAGCAGGATATATCCGTCCGCTGGCAGCGGGAATTTTCAGTTACCTGCCGCTGGCGCGACGGGCACTGGGCAAAATTGAGCGTATCGTGCGGGAGGAAATGGATGCCATTGGTGGGCAGGAAATCACCATGCCAGTCGTGCATCCGGCGGAACCCTGGCAGGAGAGCAAACGCTGGTATCAGATTGGGCCGGAAATGGGACGCTTTCAGGATCGTTCCGGGCGGGATATGGTTTTGGCGATGACCCATGAGGAAATCGTCAGCGATCTGGTGCGGCGGGAAATTCGCTCGTATCGTCAGCTTCCCGCGATGATTTATCACCTTCAGACCAAGTGGCGTGATGAGCCTCGTCCTCGTGCTGGATTGATCCGTGTGCGCGAGTTTACGATGAAGGACAGCTATAGTCTGGACGCGGACTGGGAAGGGTTGGATAAGCAGTACGCCGCGCATTATTCGGCCTATTTCCGCATTTACAGCCGGTGTGGACTGCCTGTCATCGCTGTGCAGTCGGATATGGGCATGATGGGTGGCAAGCTGGCGCACGAATTTATGTATCTCGCGCCTATTGGCGAGGATACGCTGCTGGTATGTGATAACTGCGGTTATTCAGCTAATCGGGAAGTCGCGAAGTTCAAAAAGCCTAATGAACGTTCCTGAAGCGAAAACAGCAAAAGCCGTATTTATGGTCGCAACAGTCACTGAAGATGACGGCGATCATGAGCGTTTTGTGTTCGCAGTGGTACGCGGCGACACCGAAGTCAATGAGATGAAGCTGACCAATGCTGTTAAGGCGAAAGCGCTACGGCCTGCCCGTGAGGAAGAAATTCAGGCGATCAAAGCCGTTCCCGGATATGGTTCGCCTGTGGGTATCACTCCTGGAATACTCGTTATTGTAGATGATCTGACGGCGGAATCGCCCAATCTGGTAGCGGGGGCAAATGAGGTCGGCTATCACCTGCTGAATGTGAATTATGGGCGTGATTATCAGGCACAGATTGTGACGGATATTATCTCAGCGCGGGAAGGGGATGCTTGCCCTACCTGTGGTCACGCCTTGCATACAACACGCGGCGTAGAAGTCGGCAATATCTTCAAACTCGGAACGCGCTACAGTGACGTGATGGGCTGCACCTTTCAGGATAAAGATGGACAGTCGAAACCTGTCATTATGGGATCATACGGCATTGGTATCGGGCGCTTGCTGGCCTGTGTGGCGGAAGAGCATCACGACGATAATGGCCTGACATGGCCTATCTCGGTCACACCTTATGAAGTTCATCTAGTTTTGCTGCCCGATGAGTCCGGCAGCGCAAATGAAGCGGCGGAACGAGTATATACCGCGTTGAAGCAGGCCGGGATTGATGTGCTGTTTGATGACCGCGATGAACGGGCAGGCGTGAAATTCAATGACGCGGATTTGATTGGCCTGCCTATACGCCTGACGGTGAGCAAAAAGGCATTAGATGCTGGCGGCGTGGAAATGAAACTGCGCCAGAGCAAAGACAAAATAATCCTGCCTTTGGCCGATGTTGTGCAGCGTGTTCAAACCGAGATTGATGGCTTGTGGGCGGCACTGAATAGCAGTGTTGTGGATGTAGCCTATAAGGAATAATCGCAAAGTATCAGTCTAGGGCAAATAGACAAACGATATTTGCCCTTATTAATATCTGCTATTCTCCCGAACGAATATCGCCTAATTTACGTGCTTCGTAGTGAATTTCATCAAAAGTAGCCGTGCAGGATTGACCAGTCGGGGATTGGGTGGAAAAACCTGCGGCAGTGTTTTCAATCTCCCCCAGGGTGAAATAACGGATCAGATGCCAATATATGCCATCGTCCGAGGTATGGAAAGTATAGGCGCTATCGATGCGGGCGATCCGTAAATAGGTTTGATTGCCACTTACAATCCTGGAATTGCAGTCGTCAGAATACTCTTTATTCACTACTGAAACAATCATGGGTTGGCGCTGCGGTGAGAACTCGAAACAGAGTTTCGCCCAACGGTCTTTGTTAGCGTAAATCAATAGCACCCCTGCATCGTATGTCGAAGCGAAATCTACTGTTACGCGGGCGCTGAGAATAAAGTTGTCATGTGGCTGGAATAGCAGGCGTGGTGAGGTATCGGAAAGATGTGTACCTTGTGGATCCGTAAATAAATCGGTGGTTGCACCAGCGCCGATTGTTAAGGTTGTGCTATGTTCAATACTCCAATGTATTGGAGGGTTTTCCCAATGTAAAGTAGTGGGAATAGCTATCAAATTGGGCGTACTCATAAGGTTCCCTACTAGCCTTTCATAAAATATCCTCTTTTATTGTACCACGCTGATAAGCCTTTACACTTTTAAATTGTGATGAAATTCATGACCGAATTTAACAATGGGTTACGGTTGTCTTAAACAAAAGCCATAAAAATAAGACTATAACTCCTGTGTACCTAGGGAACACAAAAACATCAGGAAAAGTTTCACTAAAAGGGAGTCTTAGTTCACATGAAAATTCGACAGTCATTGGCAGTTCTCGCTGCCGCTTCACTGGTTAGCCTGACGGTTGGTTTCGCCACTGCACAAGATGCGACCCCTACACCCGTTCCGGGTTCGGGCATGGTGGCAGCGCCGATGGACGGCGAAGCCACAAGCCTGACTGGTGCGGGAGCAACCTTCCCGCAAGTGCTGTACACCACCTGGTTCAGCGATTATGCAACCCTGACGGGTGTGGAAATCAACTACCAGGGCATTGGTTCTGGCGGTGGGATCAAGGGTATTACTGACCAGACCGTTGACTTTGGCGCTACCGATGGGTTTATGACCGATGAACAGTTAGAAGCTGCTAAGGCGACCTGCGGTGGCACTATTCTCCACGTCGCAACCGCTCTTGGTGGCATCGCTGTAACCTACAATATCCCTGAACTGGTGGATGCGAATATTCCTCTGAAATTCACGCCAGATACATTGGCAGGGATTTTCCTGGGCGAAATCACCAGTTGGAAAGATGAAAAACTAGTTGCCGACAATCCCCAATTGGCAGAAGTCGACCAGCCGATTGCTGTTGTACATCGTTCTGATGGTTCAGGCACGACCAACATTTTCACCAGCTATCTGACCGCCGTTAACGAAACCTGGTCGACCAACGTGGGCGCAGCCAATTCGGTGAAATGGCCGACAGGTATTGGTCAAAAGGGTAATGCCGGTATTGCTGGCGCAATCGCTGGTGTCCCATATGCGATTGGTTACGTTGAACTCGCTTATGCCGAACAGAACGGCCTGCCTGTTTCCGAAATTCAGAATTCGGCTGGTACATTCCTGGCTCCAACACTGGAAAGTGTGAGCAACGCAGCCGCTGGTGTGGAACTGCCGGAAGACCTGCGCGTCAAGATTGTCAACGGTGCTGGCGACAACACCTATCCGATTTCCGGCTTCACCTGGATCCTGGTTTGCGAGAACCAGACAGATGCTGCCAAGGCTACCGCGCTGACTCGTATGCTGTGGTGGGCGACCCACGATGGTCAAGCCTATAACGAAACACTGGGCTACGCGCCTCTGCCGGAACCGGCTGTGAAAGCTGATGAAGCCCAAATTCTGAAGATTATGGTCAATGGCGCTCAGGCGCTTCCCGCTGGCATTGCCAACTAAGAGATTGTAGAATCTCTGTTTGAAAGCACCAGGGGTACTGTAACAGGTACCCCTCACGCTGTAGATAGAAGACAGTATTTTGGAGAGTTTATGGCAGCAGTATCATCACCGAAAAGCAGTTTGGTTGGTAGTCAACGCGGTGATAGTGTATTTAAATCAGTTGTCTGGGTTGCCTCTTTAGGTATGATCGTTTTGCTGGTGGGTGTCGTTGTGCTGCTTTATATCGACGCACGACCTGCCATTGAACGCTACGGTTTTTCCTATCTGACAACTTCAGACTGGGATCCAGTATTTGAGAGTTTCGGCGCGGCTCCCTATATTTTTGGAACCATTGTTACATCGGTTCTGGCGCTTCTTTTGGCAACGCCATTTGCGGTAGGCGCAGCGCTTTTTATTTCGGAATATGCACCTAAGACGATAGGCACTGTTCTATCGTTTATTATTGAATTACTGGTCGCCATTCCCAGCGTGGGATTTGGTCTGTGGGGGCTGTTCGTTTTAGCGCCATTCATGCGCTCAACGGTTGATCCCTTCCTGCGCAATACGATTGGCCCCATCCCTGTTATTGGCGAACTATTTAAGGGTCAAACGATCGGGCAGGACTTGCTGACCGCCAGTGTTATTCTGGCGATAATGATTCTGCCGACGATTTTATCCATTTCGCGCGAAATTATTGCTCAGGTGCCGCGTTTGCAAAAAGAAGGCATGTTGGCGCTGGGTGCGACCAAATGGGAAATGCTGCGCAAAGCCGTTTTGCCCTATGCATGGGGTGGCATTATTGGCGCGGCCATGTTGGGGTTAGCGCGCGGTATTGGCGAAACGATGGCGGTCACAATGGTGATCGGCAACAGTTCACGTGACATCAGCGCTTCGCTGTTCACACCCGGCTACACCATCGCTAGCGCGATTGCCAACCAGTTCACCGAGGCCGACTCGGAAATTTATTTTAGCGCGATTGTCGAACTCGGTCTGGTTCTGCTGCTGGTTTCTGCTGCATTTAACATCATCGCTCGCTTGCTGGTTAACCGAATCAACCGCTTGCCGGGCAGCGCGTCAGCACAATAATCGGGAGATTACACACGTAAATGGAACAACTATCGACCTCCACTGCTGTTAGTGTGCGTTCGCGCGAAGCAGAGCGTCAATCAATTTTTGAGCTGGAAGAGTCTCGTTATCTGCGCCGCCGCATTATGCGCTCCTTTATGGTCGGCCTGCTGGGATCGCTTACTGGCATTGCTGTGCTAATTCTATTCATAATTGTGGGTTACACGGCGATCAATGGCATTGGCGGCATTAACCTGTCGTTTTTCACCGATATTCCTAAGCCACTGGGCAAGGAAGGCGGTGGTATCGCTCAAGCCATTCTGGGAACACTCGAAATGCTCGGCGTGGGTGCAGTTATTGCCATCCCGCTTGGCGTGGGTACGGCGATTTACCTGGCTGAATATGGAAAAGGTTGGTTCGCCAGTGCGGTGCGGTTCTCACTGGAACTGCTGGCCTCACTGCCGTCGATTGTCGTCGGTGTATTTGTTTGGGCATTAGTGGTGCGCAGCTTCACCGGATTTTCGGGTATCGCGGGCGCGATTGCTCTTGCATTCATTATGGTTCCGATTATCGCTCGCAGCGTAGAAGAGATTTTGCGCCTCGTCCCGAATTCGCTGCGTGAGGCGGGATTAGCACTGGGTGTACCGCGCTGGCGTGTGATTGTACAGGTGGTGGTGCCAACTGTGCTGCCCGGTATCCTGACCGGTATTGTCCTGTCTGTCGCGCGCGCTGCCGGTGAAACCGCACCGCTGCTGCTGACGGCACTCGGCAATGAATTCTTCAATTTTGATCTTTCAAAGCCGATGGGCGCGATGCCGCTGCAAATTTACAACTATGCCATTTCACCCTACAAGGATTGGCACACTAAGGCATGGGCAGCCATGCTGGTGCTCATCGTGGTTGTGGCTCTGTTTTCTGGCGCTGTTCGCTTCTCAATGAGGAAATTCCGTTATGCTAGCTAGTACCCCGGTAAAGAGTAATATGTCAGATTATGTTCACCAAGGTCACGAACTCGAAGCCCGTAATCTGAATGTGTTTTATGGCAAGACTCATGCCGTTGAAGACATTAATATCAAGTTCCAGCCTAACAGCATTTCGGCGCTGATCGGACCCTCAGGCTGTGGCAAATCCAGTGTGCTGCGCTGCCTGAATCGTATGCATGAAGTGACGAAAGATGCCTACGTAAAGGGAGAAGTGCTGCTGAATGGTGAAAATATATATGCCCCCGGAGTAGACCCGGTTCGTATTCGCCGTCGGATTGGCATGGTTTTCCAGAAGCCGAACCCCTTCCCAATGATGTCGGTTTACGAAAATGTCATCGCCGGATTCAAGCTCAATCGTGGACAGCCTAAAGGCGTTAATTTTGACGAAATCGTAGAACGTGCGCTGCGTTCCGCCGCTTTGTGGGACGAAGTGAAAGACAAGTTGCATGAGTCTGGTGCGGCGTTGTCCGGTGGACAGCAGCAGCGTTTGTGTATCGCTCGCGCGGTTGCGGTTGAGCCGGAAGTGCTGCTGATGGACGAACCCTGTTCAGCCCTTGACCCGATTTCCACGCTCAAGATCGAAGAATTGATGCAGGAATTGGTCAAGGAATACACCATTGTGCTGGTGACACATAATTTGCAGCAGGCTGTTCGCGTAGCCGATATGACCGCGTTCCTGCTGGCGGATGAGCGCCGTATTGGTCACCTGATTGAATACAACACCACCCAACAGATTTTTGATAATCCCAGCGATTCGCGTACAGCGGATTATATTACGGGTAGGTTTGGTTAAAGATAAACGCACGAGTGCGGTCTTATGACCGCTTTAACGGAATGGCTATATGATGCATACGAACGAGTTCGCGTCAGTTGATCTAGCCACTGTTGAAGATGATGTTCAGCGCTGCCTGATTAAGCTGCTGGCGGAAGTTGATCTGCTGGCAGATGAAGCGGAAGCGAAAAGTGATACACAGATCGAACGCCACCGCATTATGTTTTATCGCGGTGTGATGTCCGGTCTGGAAATTGCGCATAATGAAATTGCTCGGCATCTCTATCGTGCCATTCATCAGGATATTCCGCCTGTCGAAAGTGTCGATGCCGCGAAGTGACCCCACAAATTCCCCACATTTTCCGCTATAATACCGCTTACTGTCTGTAAAATTATTCACATAAGGGTAAAGATTGATATGTCGCAGGCTTTGACACCGCAGTCGGCGGATTTTTCAGCATGGTATAACGAGATCGTTTATAAAGCCGATTTGTGCGATCAGTCGCCGGTACGCGGCTGTCTGATTATTAAGCCGTATGGCTATGAATTGTGGGAAGCCATCAAGGGCGGTTTAGATCGCCGCTTTAAAGCCACCGGACATCAGAATGCTTATTTTCCGCTGTTTATCCCGGAAAGTTTCCTCAAGCGCGAAGCCGAACATGTGGAAGGCTTCAGCCCGGAATTGGCGGTTGTGACCATCGCCGGGGGTAAAGAACTGGAAGAACGGCTGATCGTGCGCCCGACTTCGGAAACCATCATCATGGAATCCTTCAAGAATTGGATTCAATCCTACCGCGATTTGCCTATTCTCATTAACCAGTGGGCGAATGTGGTGCGATGGGAACTGCGCACGCGACCTTTTCTGCGGACAACTGAATTTCTCTGGCAGGAAGGGCATACCGCGCACGCTACTTTTGATGAAGCCGAAGCCGAAACTAACCAGATGTTGGACATCTATGCTGATTTCGCGGTCACTGAAGCGGCTATTCCGGTCATCAAGGGCAAGAAAAGTGATCGGGAAAAATTCGCCGGGGCGATGCACACCTATACCATTGAAGCCATGATGCGAGATATGAAGGCGCTGCAATCCGGTACGAGCCATAATCTGGGGCAGAATTTCGCTAAGGCGTTCGATATTAAGTATCTGGACGAAGGCAATCAGCTTCAGCATCCCTGGACAACTTCATGGGGACTCAGCACTCGTATGGTTGGTGCCGTGGTGATGACACACGGCGATGATAAGGGGCTGCGCCTGCCACCCAAACTCGCGCCGTATCAGGTCGTGATCGTGCCGATTTACAAGAATGACGGCGAGAAAACGCCTGTGCTGGAAGCTGTCGAACGGTTGACCAAAGAACTGGTTGCCGCGAACCTGCGTGTCCATGTTGACCGCCGCGAGGCACAGTCGCCCGGTTTCAAATTTAACGATTGGGAAATGCGGGGTGTTCCGCTGCGCATGGAAGTTGGCCCGAAGGATGTCCAGAATAACAGCGTTGCTTTGGCGCGGCGCGATGTTCCTGGCAAAGAGGGCAAGAAATTCGTATCACAGGACAATATCGCCGTACAGGTGACAGACCTGCTGAATGAAATTCAGGCCAATATGCTGCAACAGGCGACGATTTTCCGCGACGCGAATATCTTCGATGTACAAAGCTATGACGAATTGTGCTCGGTGATTGATAAAGGTGGTTGGGCGCGCGGCTGGTGGGCTGGTACGGGTGATGATGAGGGGCGTATTAAAGAGGAAACTGGCTCGACCATTCGCTGTTTCCCGTTTGACCAACCGGGTGGACAGGGCAAGTGCTTCTTCAGCGGGCAGCAGGCTGACAAAATCGCGCTGTTTGCCAAAGCCTATTAATCGCTTATCCGCATCAATTTGGATGGTGAATACGTATACAGGGGTGTGACAACAGCACCCCAATTTACACCCCCAACATTAGGGTGTTTACATTCTTAAGGTCTGAAGTTCGTGTAATCTGTTGTATAATAAAACGCATATTTTGTTATTGACTTTGACTGTTGATCGCGTATCAGACGTTTGCTACACTGAAGAATTGGTACGCTCAAAAAATAATTTTTACTTAGATCATACCTTAGGATACCAGCCCTTAAATCAAAGAATGTTTTCTCACAACATTACCACCCGCCTACAAGGACAGGTGGTATCGTTTTTTAGGACAGAAATATGGCAGCTTACTTGATAGTAGACGTTGATGATTTGCTTCAACGATTTCAAAAACGAGGAATTTCGCTAGACCTGCAAGAACTGGCTGTTGGTTTACGAGGTGGGGCGGCACTTGCCGCTGGCTTGATTAGCGCAGACAGTCTGAAGGCTGTGGCAGTCTCCAATTGGGAAGGTCATGGTCAATTGGGCACCAATTACCAGCGTATCTTTAAGGCTGCTGGTTATGAGGTCTTTGATATGCCGCTGCGGGATACGCTGGCGGATGCTCTGATTGTCCATTACTTCTCATTTGACCCGGAACCAGTGGATGAACTGATTTTAGCGACCAGCAGCACCGATTTGATGCCGTTGGTACGCCGTGTCAAAACGACACGCAATGCACGTGTCCGTCTGTGGGGTTCGGAAAATATTCTGGTCGGCACAGAATTTGCTAATGAGGTGATTTTCCAGCCGCTGGAATCGCTGCTCGGTATTCAGACCAAGAATGTCGCGATTTATATCGACTTTGAAAATATTGCCATCAGCCTGAATGAGCAGGGCTTTGTGGTCAATCTCGATCATCTGATTGAGCGTTTTGTCTCGCAGGCTAAGGCCCATGGACAGGTCGTTAAGATGGCGGCTTATGCACCTTGGGGACAGCGCGGTAGTTTGCCGCCGCTTGTCGATGCCCTCGGACGCGAGATTGCCGATGATGCGCCCACGCGCCTCTTGATGGCGAACATCGAGCCTGTCTTTAACCTTCCGGGGAAGAACAGTGCCGATATGCGTATCGCGCGCGATGTCATTACGGACGCAAGTCATAGTGATTCGGCTGATGTCTTTGTCATGGCGAGCGGTGATCGGGATTTCAATCAGGTCTTGAATACGCTGCTGGCACGCAGCAAGCAGGTCATTGTGTGGGGTGTGCGGGGCAGCACCAGCCGCCAGCTCGAAAATAATCCCGGTATCACGGTGGAATATGTTGAGGATTTCACCAACCTGCAAACCCATCAATCGTTGAGTACCTCGGCACATGCGGAAGGGGCGGACACAGTTCTGTTTACACCTTCCCAGTGGACGAGTGTCATCATCCAGTTTGACCGCTTAGCTACAGCGATCGATTCTGATGTGATGTCGGTTCACCAATTGGTTGAGCAGTTGCAGGAAGTGAACGCGGTAGTTTCGCGTCCGCGCGGTGAAGATCTGGTTTCGCAGGCCAATTCCCTGGGTATTTTGAAGGTCATGTCAGCGAATGGGGCGATTTCGCTGAATGCTACCAACCCGATTGTTGAAAAGACACGTCTGATCCGTGATCGGGTTGTCGTGCGTGTCCTGAACACCCTGACGGTGCGCGGCTGGGAATACGTCAATTACGGCTTCCTGCTCAAAGGGCTGGCGATGGATCGCGAACTGGATCGTCCCGGTTGCAATGTCAGTGATCAATGGCGCTCGGAATGGATTGACTGTCTGGTGCGCGAACAGGTATTGGTGCGTGAACTGCTTCCACATCGCCATAACCCTGATGACCTTGTACCCGTAATTAAGCTTCAACCCGATATGGAACCGCCTGCCACGTCAATTGTGCGATCTGAGGGTGATCTTGAAATCGAGGATACCCAACAGTGGAGTGGTATCTCGATGGAGGAACTGGCTCGTATGCAGCCGGAAACCGCCGATATGGTCAGGCGCGTGGTGGTGAGTGTCGAACAGTTTACCAGTTTCCGTAATTTTTCCTGGTGTCCACTGGGAAGTCTGCATCGTCGGCTGCGGATTTTTGATACGGGGTTGACCTTCCAACATGCGGTTGAATACCTGAAGGAAAATGATTCGGCGATTATTTCCGAGTACTCGAATCCACAGAGTGAATTTTTGACAAAAGGCATCTCCCTTAATCTTGAGGCTGATATTTGCCGCGTGATCTTGAATCATCGCGATACTTTTGTACGCTTGCTCCTGAATCTCTATGAACATAATGTGCCGATTTCGGAACAGAGTATTCGTGCGCTTGACCCGAACAGCAGTTGGAATCTTGATTTCTGGTTTTCAGTTATGGAAACTGAGAACATTTTGAACGCCGTGCCAGGGCGGGCAGGGCAGTATAGTTTGTTCCGCACACACCATACGGTCAACCTGGTAGCAGAGGCGATGAAGGCAAAATAAGGGAGGGGTGTTGAGGATTGTTCGTGTTATGCCCCTCTGATATAATGCTTTTATCGGATAAGACCAACAAGCCCCCGCCCGGTTTGTTTGGTGACATACATTGGACGGTGTTACTATGCCTCTAGAGAAAAACGCCAAGCAGTTGATTATGCAGGAACATGGTCGCCATGAAACTGACACCGGTTCGCCGGAAGTTCAGGTCGCCATTCTGTCAAGTCGTATTACCCAGCTTACAGATCATTTGCGGACGCATTCGCACGATGAGCATTCTCGTCGTGGTTTGCTAAAGCTGGTCGGTCAGCGCCGTCGCCATCTGCGCTATTTAAGCCAGACCAAGCCCGACGTTTACCGCGAGCTGATTAGCAAACTCGGACTGCGACGTTAAGAGTTTTACCGCTAGGGACATGAACATTCGTGTCCCTTTGCTGTTGAAATGGCTTGAGGTTAATTTCGAGATGTTACACCTGGATGTTCCACAAAGGGGCATCCGTTACCCATCTGCCTGGCATTGCAGGAATTGGAATGTGCGGCTGAATACAACCGTTCAGCTATACCTTCCAGTCCCTGGTTGCCGGGTTTTTGTTTAGTTGGAGGAAACTTGAATGGAAACCATTAACGGCCCTATGGGAACCACCCATCGCTTCACCGTACGTATCGGTGATCGCGACATCGTATTGGAGACGGGCAAACTGGCCGAGCAGGCCGGTGGTGCGGTTATGGCGACAGAAGGCGAAACGGTTGTTTTCGCGACAGCCACGATGGGCAAGAAGCCACGTCCCGGTATTGATTTTTTCCCCCTGAGCGTTGATTACGAAGAACGCATGTATGCCGCTGGACGCATTCCCGGCAGCTTCTTCCGGCGTGAAGGACGGCCTTCCGAACAGGCGATTTTGACAGCGCGTGTGATTGATCGCACGCTGCGTCCGCTGTTTGCCGATGATCTGCGTAATGAAGTCCAGATTATCATGACACCTTTCAGCCATGACCAGGATCACCCTGTGGACATGCTGGGTATCATCGCTGCCAGTGCAGCATTGCACATTTCGGATGTTCCCTGGGATGGCCCTGTTGCCGCAGTACGCATTGGGATGATTGACGGTAATCTGGTCGTTAACCCCACCATTTCTCAGATGCCTAAGAGCATACTTGATCTGCGTGTTTCCGGAACGGTAGACGCGATTAATATGGTGGAATGTGGCGCGGATGAAGTCGATGAAGAGACGATGGTCAGAGCCTTGAAACTGGCGCATGACACTATCCAACCCGTAATCGCGGTCATCAAGCAAATGCGTGATCAAATCGGTAAGCCGAAGTCGAGCTATACTCCGGCTGCTTCTAATCAGGCATTGTCGGATGCTGTCAGCCAGCGTACACAGGAAAAAGTTCGTCAGATTATCGCGGAAAAGACCGAACGCGACGGACGTAACGAAGCACTGGACGCACTGCGTGAAGAATTGGTCGATTTTCTGCAAGAGCAGAACGATCTTCAGACCGACCCCGATGACCACTTTGAAATTGGTGGGGCTGCGGATGCCTTTAGCGAAGTCGTCAAGCATGAAGTGCGCCGCCGCATCGTTGAAGAGGGTATCCGCCCCGATGGACGTGGTCTGACCGATATTCGTCCTCTGGCGGCGGAGGCTGGCATTATTCCGCGCGTACATGGTTCGGGTCTGTTCAAACGTGGACAAACACAGGTTCTGTCACTGGCGACATTGGGAACTCCCGGTGATGCTCAGGAATTGGATGGTCTGGCTCCCGAAGCCGATAAACGCTATATGCACCATTATAATTTCCCGCCTTACAGCACAGGTGAAGCTACCCCGCTGCGTGGGCCAAAACGTCGCGAAATCGGTCATGGTGCGCTGGCGGAAACAGCCCTGCGCGCGATGATCCCCCCGGAAAGTGAATTCCCCTACACCATTCGTGTAGTTAGTGAAGTCATGAGTTCCAACGGCAGCACGTCCATGGGAAGCGTTTGCGGCAGCACACTGGCGTTGTTGGATGCAGGGGTACCGATCAAGCGTCCAGTGGGCGGGATCGCTATGGGCTTGATTAAGGAGGGCGACAAAATCGCTATCCTCACCGACATTCAGGGGCTTGAAGACCACATGGGTGACATGGATTTCAAAGTCGCCGGAACCGAGAGGGGCATTACCGCCCTGCAAATGGATATTAAGATCACCGGTGTTTCCAGCGACATCATGGCGCGGGCATTAGCGCAGGCACGTGAAGCCCGTCTAAAAATTCTGTCGGTCATCACCAGCGCCATTCCGCAGGCACGTGAGAATCTGAGTGATTACGCTCCTCGCATCACCACTGTTAAGGTGGATGTGTCCAAAATCGGAGCCATCATCGGCCCCGGTGGCAAGACTGTCCGCTCAATTCAGGAACGTACTGGCGCGAAAATCGATATTCAGGAAGACGGTACCGTCTTTGTTTCCAGTGCCAATGGTATCGCTGCTCAGGAAGCAGTAGACATTATTCGCGGCCTGACCGAAGATGCTGAGATTGGCAAGATTTACACCGGGCGTGTAACCCGTATTGAGCCATTCGGCGCGTTTGTCGAATTTCTGCCCGGTAAAGAAGGTATGGTGCATATCTCGCAGCTTGCCGATTACCGTGTTGAATCGGTGGAAGCCGAAGTCAGTCTGGGCGATGAAATCATGGTCATGGTCACGGACGTGGATGGCGGCGGTAAGGTACGCCTGAGCCGTCAGGCTGTGCTGGAAGGTTGGACAGCCGAAGAAGCCCGTTCGCGTGATCGTCGTGGTGGCAGCGGCGGTGGAGATCGCGGCGGCAATCGCGGTGGCGGAGATCGCGGCGGTTATCGTGGCGGTGGAGATCGCAGCGGCGGAGACCGAGGGCCACGGCGCAACTAATACTGCGATCTGCATGCCATCAAGTCAGGAATACAAAAGCGTCACTTTCGAGTGGCGCTTTTTATTTACATCACAGCGAACTTATCATGTAATTTACAGGTTTTGAACGAAATATCGAAATTTTTTCTGAAATCCAATACAGCAACGAAAATCGTTTATCGGTGTATATATATGTGCTGAATGATTTATTGGTAAGCTGGTGACGAGATTTGTTGGTAAAGCTTATGATGCCGAATCCTCCTCCTGCTCTGACATCAACTCCCTGGCCAGCGCGTACCAAGCGGCTGGTGGCTTTAATCGCATTAATCGTTATCGCTCTCGTCCTTTTGCGCCTGAGCGATATTCTACCTTTTGTTGGTGCGGCAATCGTTTTGGCCTATCTGCTGACCCCAACAGTGAATTTTATCGAAAAGTGGATACTCTCTTTTGGCCCATTCGCGAAACGCCCTCATCGTAATTTAGCCGTTTTGCTGACGTATGTCGTCATCGCGGCGGCCTTTGTCGTAATGCTGCTGGTGGTCATTCCGGCGATGGTGGCACAGTTTGAGGAATTTGGACGGCGTTTGCCGGGACTTCTGCGCAGCCTGGAAACGTCACTTGAAGCGACCCTGAGCCAACCACTTACCTTTAATGGCGATCCCATTCTGATTAACGGCAGTCCGTTTATCCCACTGGAACGCCTGCGGGAAGCGACTGGGGTTCAGCATATTACCGACTTGCTTCAGTTGCAGGATTTCAATCCGTTTGGCAGTACAACACAGTCATTTATCGGCTCACTATCCGGTCCGGCTTTCAATGTAGTTGGTGGGGCACTGACCGCCGTCATCAACTTGATTTTGCTCTTTTCGATGATGTTCTTCCTGATGCGGGATGGTGCTTTCTTTATTGAAAAGACGGTAGAAATCACGCCGCCGCTTTACCGGGGTGACCTGCGACGACTGCTCTATGAGTTGGGGCGTGTCTGGCACGCCTATTTACGCGGACAGATTACGCTGGCTTTCGGCATGGCTACAGCGGCCTTTGTGATCGCGACGCTTCTTGGCCTGCCGAATCCACTTATTCTGGGGCTGATTTCCGGTATACTCGAATTTATCCCCAGCATCGGAGCCGGACTCGCGATTTTCCCGGCGGCACTGCTGGCCTTGACCTCCACCTCCACAACTATTCCGTTGTTAGGGGGAGCGCCGTTCGCGATTGTTGTGATCGTTGCCTGGGCGATTCTGCAAAATATCGAAGCGATTATCCTCGTGCCACGTATCATGGGGGGCAGGCTAAACCTGCATCCCTTCGTCGTCATTGTTGCTATTCTGGCTGGCGCAAGTCTGGCAGGTGTCCTGGGCATTATTCTAGCCGCACCAACAGTTGCGAGTCTCCGTATTTTCGGGCAATATATCTATGGTAAACTGATGGATCGTGATCCATTTCCGCCCGTTCTCGTTCATGAACGGACGATGCGGGAGGCACTGAAACGCCGGTTGATAAATCCGGTCTATCAGGATTGGGTCAGCCGCCTGGGAATATCGATTCGCGAATGGCTGGATGCCAGAAGGAATGAAGATCATGTCAGATGAAGTCCAAACCGAAAATCTGGTGATGACTGAAAATTACGCCGCATGGATTTCGCATGAACCCGATGGCGAAACGGTGTATCATTTGGAAATGGGCGCTGTGACGGTTCATCTCTTTCAGGAAGAATGGGATGAAGTAGTCGAATTGGTGCGTACCGCTGCTGAGGAAGTTCGGAAGATGAAGAAGGGCTAAGATAAGCGTTTCAGGGGGCGTGAACCAAGCTGGTGGTGACTGATTCTGGTATAGAACGCTTATTGATTCAGACGATGGCGAAACATCTGCCGCCCAGCGCCGCTTCGCTGCGCGTGGTGGATGTAGGCGGGTATGCTGCTGAAACGTTAGTTGATTTCCGTCCCGATGTGGATGTCATTCTGTCTCCGGGAACCAACGACGGATGGTTGGTTAAGCCCAACAGCATAGATGCAGTAGTGGCCTATGACACAGCATTGAGCGATCATTTGCTAGAGTCGGCTTTAGTTGCCATGCGTCCCGGTGGACGGCTTATTATTCTGGATACAAACGGTGAACCTTCCGAGGCCGCCGTAAAAACACTGGAAGACGCAGGCTACACGCGCATTCTCGTTGAAGCGGGGTTGGAACATCCAAGCTCTGTCGGTGTTCTGATGCGTGGCGAAAAACCGCATACCGAGGAACGAACGGTTGATCGTATAAAACAGGTTGCAGGACGCGATAATACAAAACGCAGCGGACGGTATGTCCATTTGCTGATTCAGCAGACCCCCAATAAACCTGCATGGAAATTAGCTCCCGGCGAAAAAGTTGAATGGCAAGCCGTCAGCGTCGCCGGAGATGGCGAAATAGTGGTGCTGGCGTTTAGCAGCTTGCCCAAGGCGGTCGAATTTATGCAACCTGCTGTTGTGGCGGGACGCATTAAAGATGTCAACAAAATTGCGAAGTTTCGCTGGGAAGTGGCGCGTGATTGGCCTTTTCCTGTAATGCTCAACCCGTCGGACGAGATTTTTGATACTCATGCAGCTACGCTGTTGACTGTTGACCCTGATACGGCTGAAGCGCCGGATGAGTAAGCTATACGTTCAATTCCCGCTGTAGCAATCCATGACAATTACGCTCCCGGATATTGAGTTTCTGGTCTCTCCGATGGGTGAGACACTGCTGCAACAGTTAGTTGCCGAAGACCTCTCTCAAAATAACACCCTCTCGCTGCTGACAAAATTTCGTAAGTATCATGCGCCCGAACAGGCAGCAGCCGCGCTGGAAATGGCACGTTTGCGTTTGAAAGCCGTTGATAAATTTGGCGAGACGGCGAAGCGTTTGTTCTTTACTCGTGAAGCGCTGGAACAGGCCAGCGACCCATTGGTGCGGCGCTATCGTGCCGAGCGCATCATGGAACTACTGTCCCAGACCGCGTATAGTCATGCACAGGCTGTCGTCCGCATAACGGATGTTTGCTGCGGCATTGGTGCGGATTCGCTGGCTTTTGCACAGAAGGGTGCAGCAGTTCTGGGATTGGATATTGATCCCGTTCGAGTGGAAATTGCCCGATACAATGCGGCGGCGATGGGCGTGGATGCGCGTTTTTCCGTCGCGGATGTGCGTGAAGGTCTGCTGCCAGCCGATGTGATGTTTTTCGATCCAGCGCGGCGCGATGAGCAGGGCAAGCGCATCCATAATGTCGAGCAGTACCAGCCGCCCTTGTCGATTATTCGCGATTGGCAGGCAGCATTGATAGCAGTCAAGCTCTCGCCCGGAGTCGAACTTCAGCAGCTTGATGTTTATGAAGGTGGGGTAGAGTTCGTTTCGGTTGATGGCGATTTGAAAGAAGCGATTTTGTGGATTGGGGCAGGCTGGAAGGGCAGCCGTGCGACTTTATTGACACAAAAAGCAGTCTATCATTGGGGTGAAGCCCAGGACTCGCCGGATGCGGCTTTCTCTAAACCTCGTGCATGGTTAATTGAACCAGATGCATCACTCCTGCGGGCGGGATTGGTACAAAATGCGGCAGCCGTTTTTGAAGGCCATATGCTGGATGAGACAATAGCCTATTTTACCTGTGATAATCGCCCCGAATCACCCTGGGTACGCGCCTGGAAAATTCTGGATTGGATGCCGTTTCACGTTAAGAAGCTCAGAGCCTATCTGCGTGAGCATGATGTGGGGAATGTGACGGTGAAAAAACGCGGTTCAGCAGTCACGCCAGAAGTATTAATTCCACAATTGAAATTGCAGGGGATTGAGACGCGGGTACTGGTTTTGACCCGCTTGCAGGGTCAGCCTATTGTACTGGTGTGTGCGGAGTACCAGCCCTAACTCTGGCGAAAACTTGAAGTCGGCTGGAAACGAGGTCTACATGAGTTCGCAGCTCATGACCCGACAGCAGCGTGGGCAGGATATCCACTGCGAGACTGCGTTGTAGCGCATTTTCCGCCGATCTTTGCGAAATGCTTCTTCTTCACGATACAGCGTCACCACGAACAGACCACATTTGCACAGCACAACGGTTGTCCCAATCAGACGGTGATAGCCATGACTGCGCGGCAGATTATCGGGCCAATCTTTCTCACGCAGTTGGCGAAAGCTGACCCCAGCGTTACGCATGAGCTGCCCGTGTTCGATGATAAATGTTATTTCCGCTAAGGACACATTGCGCTGGACAGATCGCTGTACTGCGTGTTCACTCAGGATAATATCCAACATTCAGACATCTCCTTGAACGATCTAAACCCGCCTCCCCCGACGTATTGGTGCGATTTTGATGAATGTATCATATATCATTAAGCTAATATTGTATCAGCTCTCGTGTGAATTTTTCGTAAAGTTTTTCGTCACAATTATTTGGATAGTTCGTCCCATATGGTACGAAGGCTTTACGCCCGACATGGTACAATGAGCGCCACAATTCGTCTCTTTGCAGAAGGAGTTTTCAGGATGATTCCAGAGTTTCGCAGTGAGCCATTTACCGATTTTTCCAGGCCGGACAATGTAGCAGCGTTCCGTTCGGCGTTGGAAAAAGCGAAAGCGGATATGGGCGAGACCTACCCACTGGTGATTGGTGGGAAAACGGTGCCCGTACAGGATGTGTTTCCTTCCATCAATCCCTCGCGACCTGCTGAAGTAGTTGGCTATTTCGCCAATGGCACTGCTGATAATGTTGACCAGGCTGTTAAGGCAGCGTCAAAGGCTTTTCAAACCTGGCAGTATGTCCCGGTAGAGGAACGGGCACGTTATCTCCTGCGTGCAGCAGCAGCTATGCGGCGGCGTAAGCATGAGTTCAGTGCCTATATGGTGCTGGAAGTCGGCAAAAGCTGGATGGAGGCTGATGCCGATACTGCCGAGGCCATTGATTTCCTCGAATATTATGCCCGTCAGGTCGTGCGTATCAGTGATATGAGCGATATGCTGACGGTTTATCAGCCGGAACAGTTGACCCTCTACAATGTCCCGCTCGGTGTCGGAGCGATTATTCCTCCTTGGAACTTCCCGAATGCTATCCCAATGGGTTTGGTAGCGGCGGCGATAGTGACCGGTAATACAGTGGTTTTTAAACCTGCCGAACAAAGCCCCTGGACGGGTTATAAAATCGCGGAACTGCTGTGGGAAATCGGTCTGCCGGATGGTGTTGTCAATTTCCTCACAGGACCGGGCGAAGTGGTTGGTGCGAGAATGGTCTTACACCCGGAAACGCGCTTTATCAGCTTTACCGGATCTAAGCCAGTTGGGCTATGGATTTACGAGAACGCTGCCAAAGTTCAACCCGGACAGAAGTGGTTGAAACGCTCGATTCTGGAAATGGGCGGCAAGGACGCTGTACTGGTGGACGAAACTGCCAATTTAGAAGAAGCCGCGCAGGGCATTGCCACCAGTGCTTTCGGCTATCAGGGACAGAAATGCTCGGCAGGATCACGGGCGATTATCGTAAACGAAGTCTATGATCACGTCACCAACCGCGTTGTCGAACTGGCGAAGCAGATGACGGTTGGCGCGCCCGATCAGGGGCCGGAAATCTACATGGGGCCGGTCATCGAGCAGGATGCCTTCAAGCGCATCATGGATTATGTCGAATTGGGCACACAGGAAGGCAAGCTCCTGTTGGGCGGCACACCGTTGCAAACGCCCGATAACGGCTACTTCATTCCGCCGACGATTTTTGGTGATGTGCCCTGGAATGCTCGTATCGCTCAGGAAGAAATTTTTGGGCCGTTCCTCTCGATTGTCCGGGCGCAGGATTTTGATGATGCGCTGCGTATCGCTAACAGCACTGAATATGGATTGACGGGTGCGCTTTTCAGCAACCGCCGTGACCGCCTGGAACAGGCTCGGCGCGAATTTCATGTCGGGAACCTGTATCTGAACCGCAAATGCACGGGAGCGCTGGTCGGCATTCATCCGTTTGGCGGCTTCAATATGAGTGGAACCGACAGCAAAACGGGTGGGCCGGATTATCTGCTGCAATATACGCAGGGTAAGAGTGTAGGCGAACGGTTGTAATCCTGTGTTTTTCCTTTGACGCAGCGTGACCGGAGGGAGGGGGCGCGCTGCGTCACGGGAGAATGACGCTGCGCCGCGCAGCGCGTCCATATAAGGTTGGTATAGGGTTTCGCGGCGGCGGCGATAATCTTTGCCGCCTCACGGGACTTCCTTTGGTCGCTGCAATATTTGCTGCAAAAAGATGTTTCCAATTGTCCGTTACCATATTGTGGCATTGGCTCTGGCGCTGGCATTTCTGGCACTTTTTATGGCATTGGCATCGAAGCTCGATCTTCATCACTTTCATGTTCATGGTATCTGGCGATTCTTGTCGGATGTTGTCGCCCCGATGGGGGCAATGTCGTCGATGTCGTCCACCAGAGTCAAGCGTCGGCAATCAAGCGTTCCCGCCGTCCCGCCACCGCCGCCGCCACCAAAATCGCTTTGGCGGAAGCGGGAGCGGGAAAAAGTCCATAAAACGGTCTATCGGATGCGTCCAGATACAGGGTAACGCAGATTGGGGAGAAAAGGGCTACCTTTTGGTAAACTTTTCGGTGTGAATATTCTAACGTGGACATGGTGGATACGCATCGAGATTTTGCGTCTGCGGTTGGATGCGTTAAACTAGGTGGTTCAATTCCCAATGGGTAACTGCATAGAGGGGGCTGGATGAAGGGGCCGATGAAACAGGAATTACTGTCCTGGGCGGATGTGGATCGGTTAATTGATGTATTGATTCCGCCATTAAAGATTGTGGGTACGTTTGATGCGATGGTCGTGATTACACGCGGCGGAATTATCCCCGGTGGGCTGCTGGCTGAGGCATTGGGATTGCGGCACATTCTGACGGCGGCGGTTGATTTTCCATCTACCGAGTCGGCGGGCTTGATGGCGTGGCCGTCGTTTCTGCAATTCCCGGATGCGGCACTGCTGCGGGCGCGCCGTACCTTGATCGTGGATGATGTGTGGGGCAGTGGTCGTACCAGCACCGCCGTGAAAGGGCGGGTAGAAGCGTCCGGTGGTATTCCGTATACGTGCGTATTGCACTATAATCCCTATCGCTCCATGTTCAATCGTGCAGAGCCGGACTTCTATGGTTCGATTACGGATGCCTACATTATTTATCCCTGGGAAACAGATCGCGGGACGCGCGGAATCGAGATGGGTATTCCAGAGATTAATTAATTAAGGGTCAAAAGTTACGTCCATAATTGCGGGATTGATTCTCTGTGCCGTGAAGCTGCGAAATTCTGTATAGGTATTTCGCACTTTTCTGCTATAATGGATTGACACGGTTGGGATTTTATAACATTCTGATATTCTGTTGTAAGATTCATACCTAAAATAAACCAGATTATATCTTGTTCCGACATATCTCAGAGATATACTTCAGAATACGGTTGTTCTTGAGAAACTCTGAAGATTATGTCACATCGATACCTGATTCTAGGATTGCTGATGGAATACCCGATGTCGGGCTATGACATCAAAAAACGGGTTCATTCAGCGTTGGGCGCGGCCACGCAGGCCAGTTATGGCACTCTGTATCCTATGCTCCACAAGCTGCTGGCTGAAGGCGCGGTGGAAGTACAGGAAATAGCGCAGCAGGGGCGACCGTCCAAGAAGATTTACCAGATTACCGAGCGGGGTAAGCGGGAAGTACACAGTTGGCTCAAACAGCCGGCTGCTGCCGACCAGATCCGGCGTGAGTTTTTACTCAAACTTTATCTGGCGCGTCACCTCCCACCTCACGAAATGCTGGCGATGGTAAGGGCGCGGCGGGACGAAACACAGGCTATACTGGATGGCCTGCAAGCGGATAATGACACGATGAATAATCCACACCAGCTCTGGATGATGGATTACGTGATGGCAGTCTCCCAGGCAGAACTGGATTGGCTGAAGGGGATTGAGCGACAAATTGCGGTTGCAAAAGTTTAGAGCGTTTACATAATGGGTTTGGGCGTTCCGACATAAAATGCCCGGCACACAACAGGAGAAATGAATGAGTTCCGCCAAACCAAGTATTGAAAATGAGCATGGAAGCGAAAACGAATTTCAGCAATTACTGGATTCGTCATTTTCGTATATGCCCCCCCGGCGAGGGGAAATTCGTACCGCGATCATTTTACAGATTGATACCCGCGAAGTCATCGTGGACATGGGCGCGAAACAGGATGGAATCGTCCCGTCCCAGGATTTGGAACGACTCGACCCTGAAGTCCGTTCAGGCTTGAAGGTGGGCGCGGAAGTGCCTGTCTATGTGCTAAATCCGCGCGACCAGGACGACAACCTGATTGTCTCCATCAATATGGGCTTGCAGCAGTATGACTGGGAAAAAGCCCGTCAATTGCTCAAGTCCGAAGATGTGGTTCAGGTCAGCGTTACTGGACACAACAAGGGTGGTGTGTTGGTTCGTTGGAATCGGCTGGAAGGCTTCATCCCCAGTTCACATCTCGTGTCGTTCAACCTTTCTAATGAACGGACGAGCGTTTGGCTGGAATTGATGAGCAAGCCGCTCGGCGTGAAGGTGATTGAAGTCGATCAGGATCGCCGTCGTTTAATCTTCAGCGAACGTGAGGCTCAGAAGGAATGGCGCGCCCAGCAAAAAGCGCGTCTGCTGGCGGAACTCAAAGAAGGCGATGTGGTCAAGGGTACCGTTACCGGACTGCGCGATTTTGGCGCATTCGTCAATCTCGGCGGCGCGGACGGCCTGATTCACGTCAGCGAGTTGGCGTGGCATCGTGTTGATCACCCGCGCGACGTGTTAAAAGTGGGCGATGAAATTGATGTCTATGTCCTCAATCTTGACCGGGGTTCAAACCGTATTGCCTTGAGCCGCAAGCGTCTGTTGAGTGACCCCTGGGAAGATGCTGACAAGCGTTATCACGAAGGCCAATTGGTCGAAGGTACTGTCACGAATGTGGTGGACTTCGGCGCATTCATCGCGCTGGACAATGGCCTGGAAGGGCTGCTGCATCTGAGCGAAATGGGCGATGGTTCATTGAAGGAACCCTATTCCTATGTCAAGAAGGGTGATCGCCTCGGTCTGCGCATCAGCCATCTGGAACCGGAAAAGCGCCGTGTGGGCTTTACCCAGCGCTGGGGCACCGATGCCTCTGGCGAGGGTAGTCCAGAAGGCGCTGCTGGAGCAGTTGAGGGCGAGACTCCCGCTGCTGAAACTCCGGTAGATGAAGTGCCTATGGATGACGCTCCTGTAGCAGAAGCGCCAGTGGACGAAGTACCTGCGGATGATGCGGAAAAACCCGCAGACGACGCGAGCTAAAAAGACTAGCTGTCATCAGAATGTTACGAGGCGATCATGGGGTCGCCTCTTTTCATTTTCAGGTACGGCCTTTTATTGACAAACTTTTTTCCAACCTGTATAATCTCACCGATCTTAAGGGAAGGAATGCACAGCGCCAGGCTGTGTTAGATAAAATCCGTGTTGGCTTTACCTCAATCCATAATCCGAGGCTACCCGGTGGGCTGTGTTTACCGGGTTTTATCGTTCCCACTGATCGCCATAAAAATTTGACCCTTGGGGGAATAGAGATCATGCAATTGGAACCTTCATTAGAGACCGCCGTGCTGGAGGAAATGGATTTCGCGACCATGCTGGAAGCATCCTTTGCCGAAACGCAGTTGGAGCGGGGCGACATCCTGAGCGGGACCATTCTGCGCGTTGATAATCAGGGTCTGATTGTCGATGTTGGTATGAATGGACGTGATGGCATTGTGTCGCGACGGGATATTGAGCGTTTGGGTGTGACCAATGATGTCTATCATGTGGGTGATGAAATTGATGTGATTGTCTTGCGTCTCGAAGATGACGAGGGCAATCTGGTACTGTCGGTTTCACAGGCGCAGCAGAGCGAAGACTGGAAACGCGCCGAAGCCTTGATGAACAGCGAAGACATCTGGGAAGGTGTTGTCATGGATGCCAATAAGGGCGGTTTGATCGTGCCCTTCGGCAATCTGCGCGGTTTCGTTCCTGCCAGCCATGTGATTGATTTGCCGCGCGGCATGGGCGAAGACGAACGTAAGAATCAGATGGACACCCTGCTGGGCAAAAAGATTTCGGTCAAGGTGATCGAAGTCAACCGCAAGCGCCGCCGCCTGGTCTTCAGCCAGCGTGATGCGCAGCGTGGTCGTCGTGAAGCTCGCAAGGAAATCCTGCTGGATGAACTGAAAGAGGGCGAAGTTCGTAAGGGTATCGTCAGCGGTTTGCGCGATTTCGGCGCATTTGTCGATCTGGGCGGCGCTGACGGTCTGATTCACATTTCCGAACTGGCATGGCATCGCGTGAAGCATCCGCAGGAAGTCCTGAACGTGGGTGATGAAGTGGATGTCTATATCCTGCGGTTGGACACAGAAGGCAAGCGTATCGGGTTGAGCCTGAAGCGTCTGCAAAAGAATCCCTGGGCACAGGCCGAGGACATGTACCATGTCGGCCAGTTGGTCGAAGGGGTTATCTCGCGCGTGGCACAGTTCGGCGCGTTTGTCAGTCTAGAACCCGGTATTGAAGCTCTGCTTCATGCCAGCCAGATCAGCGAACCGCCGCCGGTAGACCCCACCCAAGTGGTTTATGAAGGGCAGCGCCTGATGATGCGTGTCATTAGCATCGAGCCAGAACGCCAGCGTTTGGGCTTGAGCCTGAAGGAAGTCACGAACGAAGAGAACGAACGATGGCAGGAACGCCAGGGCGAAACCACCGATGAGCAGCCTGCCGCAGAATTGTCGGAAAGTGAAGGTAGCGCAGACAGCGACCTTCCATTACAATTAGAAGGAAAAAGTGAACCAGCTACGCTCGGAAGTGCGGAGTAGTAGTTGTGTTTGTGTTCTAACTGGTGAGTTTATGAGAAAGGAGGTAGCCCGGAATATATGGCATCTGTTACATTAAAGCCCAACGAGTCACAAGAGGCTCTGCTGCGGCGGTTTCGCAAGAAGGTCACAAACAGCGGCGTGTTGAGTACAGTACGTCGGAAGCGCTGGCACATTTCCAAGAGTGAACTGCGCCGGATTGAGAAGAAGAAGGCCATTCGCCGTTCACGTCGGCGACAACGTAAGACAGGGGTGCGTTAATCCCCTGGGTGGATTATGCGTACAGCGTGAACCGCTGCTCTATTCCAGACAGCGAGCAGCGGCTTGACGTTGTATTGGAGGTATATGGCAAAACAAGACGATAAGATTGAAGTAGAAGGCACGGTGGTTGAAGCCCTGCCGAATACGCAATTTTCGGTTGAACTGGATAACGGTCACCGTATTCTGGCGTATTTATCTGGCAAGATGCGGAAGTATTATATTCGCATTCTCCTGGGTGACCGGGTGAAAGTGGAAATGAGCGTCTATGATCCGAAACGTGGTCGCATTATTTACCGGCACAAAGACAGCTTTCGCCCTGGAGACACGGAAGAAATGGAATTGTAGTCATTCCGGTCTCAGGTCTCATCAGAAGCTCGCCGTTGGTTGCGGGCTTTTTTATTTTACAGCATGACGAGTCGGGTTTTCATGGTGAAACGGCTGCTGCCGGGGATTATCCTGCTGCTGATATTGTGGGCGACCCGGCTGAATGCGCTTGAAATACTCCCGCTCCACAATGACGAGGGGTTGCACCTGACACGGGCAGTTGAGGTCTGGAATGGGCATCCTTTCTGGGTCATCAGCGATGGCAAAATTATCAATCACTGGCTGATTGCAGCGTTTTATCCACAGAACGCCCCAGTGTTCGCCGGACGTGTCGCTACCATTTTTGTTGCAATGCTGGGATTGGCGGCGGGATATGCGCTGGTCAGGCGGTTGTTCAATCCCGTCGGCGCGATATTGGCAGGCGCACTCTGGATTGCTTCCCCGTATTTGTTTTTCTACGAACGCTTGGCGTTTAGCGATGCTGAAGCGGGGGCGCTGATATTGGTCGCGCTGTGGGCTGGATTGATATTTGCCCGGAATGGTCGATTGCGCTATGCGGCGCTTGGGGGAATAGCGATTGCCAGCGCTATATTGTTCAAATTCACTGCCGCGCCGTTCGCGTTAAGCCTGCTGCTGGTGATGCTGTTTGCCGGAACGATAACATCTCGCCAGCGCTGGATTGGATTAGTGGCGGTTGCGATAGCAGGTACAGCTTGTTTCGCGGTTCCATTAGGCTATCTCGCCCTGCGCGAAAAAGATTTTTTCAGCATCGCGCTGGGATGGATTGGCGGTTCTGGTGGAAGCGGTTCGCCTGCCTTTTTGAGCAACGCCAGCCGCTTATGGTCGCAGTTGATCGGCTTTGGGACGATAGCCTGGGTAGCGATGATGCTGATCGGACTCGCGCTGCTTCTGGCTTCACGCAAACGCATCCTCCTCATCCTGTTGGTTGCATTTGCGCTGCCACTGCTGGTCATGATGATTCTGGGGCGGGAAGTGCTGTCGCGTCATTATGTGGTCGCGCTGCCGCTGGCGCTCGTGTTGGGCGGGGCAGGGCTGTCGCTAGGGCTTCAGCGTATACGCGATGCGGTTTCGCGGCAAATGGCGGCTGGGTTGGGGATTCTGGCGCTGGTGATGGGCAGCACACCTGTTTTCATCACCGCTTACAGCAATCCGGCGGCGCTGCCTTTGCCGGAGGATGTGCGCTATGAGCATATCACATCCCACAGCGCCGGATACGGCCTGCGGGAAGCACTGCAAGCCTTCCCGGATACACTCTCGCGCCGTGACTTGAGCGTCATTGGCAGTATGTTCCCGGATAGCTGCCGCCGCGCGAATTTCTATGCTGTCGATGATTTGAAATTGACCTGTGTCGATACGCCGGGGACGGATGCCATTCAATCTGCATTGGATGCACAGGGGGCAGTCTATATACTGGTCGATAATGCCCCCAACATCGGCATTGACGTGACCACACTGGACGCAAAAGCAACTCGACTGGCGGATTATGCCCGTCCCGGCGAAACGGCTGAAAATGCCTCGGTGGTGTTGTGGCTGCTGGAAAAGCGAACTACAGAAGGCACAAGTATTCCGCCAGATTGCTCTGCTGCAAGCCTTCAGGCTGTAGCAAATAATCTTCCGCCATATGCTCCTTTCCTCAACACTGATTTTGTAACGCTCCATGATGGGGCGTTTTTTGTCGGTGATATGTCCTATCAAGTGCGCGGTGTGAATTATTATCCGGCGCGTTATCCCTGGCGGCGCTTCCTGACACAAACCGACCCCGATACGGTGAATACTGAATTGCAACTCCTCAAGGCGGCTGGTTTTAATACCCTGCGCATCTTTTTGTGGAACGAGGCGCTTTTTGCTTGTCCGACTCAAAGTGCAATACCGATTCAGGCGACCTTTTCCAGATTGGATACCATCATTCATACCGCTGCATCGCAGGGCTTTCGCCTGATCGTGACCCTCAACGATCTGGCTGATTTGGATGCGCTATACAGCAGTTCGAATGCTGTGCAGGAGCAAACTCGTTTTATTCTGGATCGTTACCGTGACGAAGCGGCGATTCTGGCATGGGATTTGCGCAACGAGGGCGATATTGATTATGGCACGAACAATAACGGAAATGGAAAATATTCGCGTGATACCGTGCTGAACTGGCTGGCGAGTTATTCAGCTTTTGTCCATTCGGTGGACAGCCATCACCTGATTACGGCGGGTTGGCTCTATGACAATGAATCCACCGCACCTGCTGTCGATTTCATCAGTATGCATCACTGGACGGATAAGGCTGATTTACAAACGCGCGTTGCGGCGATTCGCTCCAAAACGGATAAACCGATTTTGCTGGAAGAATTCGGCTACAGTACGTTTCGCGTCTCACCGCAAGAACAGCGCGATAAAATTATGTCGATAGTTGAGGTGAGTAAACCTAATCACCTATTGGGGTGGTTAATCTGGACAGCCTTTGATTTTCCACTGGATGCGACCTGTATCCCGCCTGCCTGTCCGAGCGTGGATAATGCCGAGCATCATTTCGGTTTATGGCACAGCGATTACACCGCTAAACCAGTCATTGAGGCCCTGCTGACTACAAATTGATCTCGGTCTTGAAGTTGAATTCGACGCTGTTGTCCATCCAGCGAATCCAGTGTGGACGCAGGCGGTAAAGTGTGCTGCCTGCGATGATCGAATCAAACTCTGGGGGAAGCTGGAACTTGCGCAGAAAAAGATTCAAAATCTGTTCCCGTACCCGGTCATCGCTAATGGCTTCGGCTTCGCCTTCAATCTGTACCCCGACAATATCATTCCACTGCCAGACGGAGGGGTAGACGGTTGCGGAAACCTGATGCTGTGCGGTCAGGTTGATGCTGTGGCGCGACTGTACCGCCGACAGCCAGTAGAGATTCAGTTGGTCATCTGCGACGAAAAACAGGGGGGCAGTTTGTGGCAGTCGTTCCGTATTCACCGTTGCCAGCGCCATCGTAGACTGCGTTTCCAGAAATGCGCGGATGATTTCACGGCTGTCCTGTTCGGTCATGAGTGTGCCTCACTGGTTGGGATAAATGCTGAAACCGCTTGCTATTCCGCAGGCGGTTTATTCATACCGAGCCATTTGAAGTATAACTCATTTTTGATGCCTATACGCGCCAATGCTCGCCCAACTGTACCATTTATCAGGTCATCGACAGTCTGCGGATGTCCGTAGAAAGCCGGAGCAGGGGGCATGATAATCGCCCCGATTTCCGCCGCTTGAACCATTAGCCGCAAGTGTCCAATATGCAGCGGCGTTTCGCGCACCATCAGAATCACCGGACGACCTTCCTTTAATTGCACATCGGCAGCGCGTGTCATCAGATCAGCGTCGTAGCTGTTAGCAATAGCCGAGAGGGATTTGATGCTGCATGGCGCGAGGATCATCCCCATTGTATCGAACGAGCCGCTGGCAATGCTCGCGCCGATGTCGCCGGGTTTATGCACCACGTCTGCCAACGCTTCGACATCGCTCACTTTCCAGCTTGTTTCCTGCGTGATGGTCGCTTTTGCTGCCGGACTGAGTACCAGATGTGATTCGATGGATTTGTCCTGCGCGAGTGTTTCCAGCAGTCGGATGCCATAAATCACACCCGACGCGCCCGAAATCCCGATAATGAGGCGATTGGTCATGATTTCCAGCTTTCATAAGACCATTTCGCACTAGGCCCCACATTCAATAGACCATGTGGAGTCTTCAGCTCCCAGTAACATAAATCCCAACTATTATCGGCCTCGGTTGGGAGAATGGCGAGTTTGAAATGATTGCTGAATTTGAGAATAAGACCAAGCGTGGGATAAGTTACCTCAAAGGCCATAATACTAGTATTGACTATAATCTGGATTTTCTGTCTCATTTCATCCGATACGTAATCACTCTGGTTATCGTCTTCAGCAATAATTGTTCCATCTTGTGAAATTAGCTTCCAAGCCGTTCCGCGCGAACCAAATATATATGCCCCGTGATCTCTGATTTTATGAGAGATTCTTGCCCCAATTTCGAGAATAAGTTCATCCCCATATCCAAATCGCGCTTCCCAGCAAATTTCTCCGAGGATACCAGCCATAAGTTTCTTGATTTCATCTAAATCAGTAGTGTCTTTGACAGTAATTACTTTTAAATTGCCATTATGCATATCTTGTCTCAGACTATCCCTTCTCACCCAATACACTATCATCAGGGCGATTTGAAGTCATCGTGTGTGCGACAGGAAATACAAAGAAAACTTGATTAGGGTATTTGCGTCAAGGCTTTACGGTTTCGGCGTTTTCGATTGCTTCCCCTGCATAGGTCAGGACAATCTTTTCGCGCGGGACACCTGCTTGCAACAGTGCATCAACCAACGGTTTGCTGTTCGTGTCCTGCTCAATGATGACCTGCTCGTTGATGAGCCGCACAATCAGTCCCGATTCGGCAATGTGCTGCCCTCGGAATTTGGCAATATCAACGACTGCAAACACATCCTGACTTTCATTCTGCAAGAAATAAGCCACTCCGTTTAGCCCTTTGCCTGCATATGCTTTAACTTCGCGACAGACGATTTCTTTTAAGTTATCCATCTCGCAATAGTCTCCTGCTCTGGGTCGAATACGATAAGTTTGATGTCGAGTGTTTCAAGTGCTAACTCACCCAATTTCTCACTCAGAATACTTTGATAT